>DATCFB010000216.1:0-11402 GCA_036509755.1 Pseudolabrys sp.
CGCGACAGCCGCGCCGGGTCGAGCATGCCCTCTTCGAGGTCGAACTCCCACGAGCGGTTCTGCTGTGCCATTAGGCGGCGCTGGAGACGATTGGCGAGACGAGCCACCACGCCCTGGAGATTTGAGAGCTGCTTGTCGAGATAGCTGCGAAGCCGGTCGAGTTCTTCCGCCTCGCACAGATCCTCGGCGGCGATGGTCTCGTCGAACTTGGCGGTGAAGGGGCGATAGTCCGGACCGCGCGGCTCGTTGGCACCGAAATGGCGAGGCCGTTGCGGCTCGCCGGGCGTCTCGGCGTCGCCCATATCCGACTCGTCCGCCATCTCGGCGGTGGCAGCGTCGGCTGCCTCGGCTGCGGAATCCGCCATGTCGTCGGCCGAGGCCTGCGCGTCCTCCATGCTCGAGCGCTGCGACTCATCGGATTCGGACGCGTCGCCGTCCTCACCTTTGTCCTGCTTGCGGTCTTCTTCCTCGCCTTGCTCCTCGTCCTCCTCGGTGTCGGAGGAACGATCCTCCCCCATTTCGAGCGAGTCCAGCAGATCGCGGATCGTGTCGCCGAACTGGCGCTGGTCTTCGAGCACGTCCTCGAGGCGATCAAGGTCCTTGCCGGCGCGATCCTCGATCAGCGGCCGCCACAGCTCGACCAGCTTCTTTGCGGCCGGCGGCGGCGGCTGACCGGTCAGGCGCTCGCGCACCATCAGCGACAGCGCTTCCTCGATCGGAGCCTCGGAGCGCTCACTGACGTCGTCGAACTTGGCGCGGTGATAGCGGTCGTCGAGCATCGCCGTGAGATTGCCGGCGACGCCCGTCATCCGACGCGCGCCGATCGCCTCGACGCGCGCCTGCTCGACCGCCTCGAATACGGCGCGGGCCTGCTGGCCTACAGGCTGCATACGCCGATGCATCGTCTGGTCATGGCAGGCGAGACGCAGCGCCATCGCGTCGGCATGGCCGCGCACGATCGCCGCTTCCGTTTTGCTCAGCTTGCGCGCCGGTTCGGGCAGCCGCGCCTTGCCACCGACGATACCAGGGCGCTCGGCCGCGAAGGAGACTTCGAGGTCGGGCTTGCGCGCCAAGGCGCGCATGGCGCCAGACACCGCACGCTTGAACGGCTCGGTCGGCGAATCCTTGGCGCCGGTCTTGCCTTTGATGTTGGAGGCCATGGTTCTTCTCGCTCTCCCAGCGAAACGGGAGAGGTGAAATCAGCTCAGCGCAACATTCACGGCGCTCTCCGGCAGCTCGACGCCGAAGCAGCGCTGATAGAACTCGGCCACGGTCGGCCGCTCGAGCTCGTCGCACTTGTTCAGGAACGTCAGCCGGAACGCGAAGCCGATGTCGCTGAAGATCTCCGCGTTCTCGGCCCAGGTGATGACCGTGCGCGGGCTCATCACCGTCGACAGGTCGCCGTTCATGAAGGCGTTGCGCGTCAAGTCGGCGATGCGCACCATCTTGTTGACGATGTCGCGTCCCTTGTCGTTGCGATAGTGCTTCGCTTTGGCGAGAACGATCTCGACTTCATTGTCGTGCGGCAGATAATTGAGCGTCGTGACGATCGACCAACGGTCCATCTGGCCTTGGTTGATCTGCTGCGTGCCGTGATAGAGGCCCGACGTGTCGCCAAGGCCGATCGTGTTGGCCGTAGCGAACAGGCGGAACCCCGGGTGCGGCTTGATCACGCGATTCTGGTCGAGCAGCGTGAGGCGCCCCGAGGCTTCGAGCACACGCTGGATCACGAACATCACGTCCGGACGGCCGGCGTCGTATTCGTCGAAACAGATCGCGACATTGTTCTGGAGCGCCCACGGCAGGATGCCGTCGCGAAATTCAGTGACCTGATGGCCTTCCTTGAGGACGATGGCGTCCTTGCCGATCAGGTCGATACGGCTGATGTGGCTGTCGAGGTTGACGCGCACGCAGGGCCAGTTGAGCCGCGCCGCGACCTGCTCAATATGCGTCGACTTACCGGTGCCGTGATAGCCGGTGACCATCACGCGGCGATTCTTGGCGAAGCCGGCGAGGATGGCGAGCGTGGTCGGGCGGTCGAAGCGGTAATCGGAATCGATCTCGGGGACGTATTCGTCCGGCTGGGAGTAGGCCGGAGTTTCCAGGTCGCTGTCGATTCCGAACACTTGCCGGACTGACACCTTCATGTCCGGCAGTGCGGCTTTTTCTTGAACTGCGGCAGTCATTGATCCTCCCGGGCTTCGCGGTCCTGAAGCCCCTGATACGGTCCGACATCACGGTCCGGCTGATGCGGGCAACCTAGCAGACAGGCGGGGCCGGCAAAACCCGGCACGCGTGGCGCCGACGTTCTGCTATGCACCAGAGATAGGGATCGCGCCTCTGTGGCGAAAGGCGGTTGTACGTTACCGCAAGAATAATGTCCGACCCCGCGAGGTCAGACAAAACCGACCGATTTCAAATAGTTATAGGACTGGATGACCTCGACCAAGCGGTCCTCGGTCGAGCGGTCGCCGCCATTGGTGTCGGGGTGGTGCCGCTTCACCAACTCCTTGAACCGGGCCTTCACCTGCACCGGCGTCGCCGAGACATCGAGGCCGAGCGTGTCGAGCGCCTTGCGCTCGGCATTGCGCACCGGCCGGGCCGATTCGGCTCGCTGCTGCTGCTCGGCCTTCAGTCCTTCCGAAAACAAGCCGAACGGATCGCCATGGGTGCCGAAGGCGTGCGCGTCGGGGCGCATCGGGCCCTTGCCGGTTCCCATTTTCCAGGTGGGGCGGTGGCCGGTCAGAGCATCCTTCTGATACGCCATCACCGCGGAATCGTTCATGCCGGCAAAGAAATTGTAGGAATGATTGTACTCGCGCACGTGTTCGAGGCAGAAGCGCCAATACTCGTTCTCGCGCTCGCGACCCTTCGGCGCGCGATGCGTTCCCTTTCCCTTGCAGCCGTGCCAGTCGCAGCCCGGCCCGGCGGTTTTCGGGCGGCGGTCCTGCGACGGCTTCACGCGGATACGATCGAACAGAGGAGAGTCGAATTTCATGACCGAATACTATGCGCCTGCGGCGGCGGCACCTTCAAGACTTGACAAACCACGCCGCGGCGCGATTTCGCCGCAAAGCAAACATTGACCGGAACGCCGCCGTTGCCTAACTCGAACGGCATGCGTACAGCCGATGTCATCTCACAGAAACTCACTGAAGCCTTCGCGCCGCAGAGCCTGACGGTGGATGACGAATCCCACCGCCATGAAGGCCATGCCGGGCATCGCCCGGGAGGACAGACCCATTTTAGGGTCTATATCGTGTCAGATGTCTTCAAAGGAAAGAGCCGCCTCGAGCGCCATCGCATGATCAATGGCATTCTTTCGTCGGAGCTCGCCGGGGGCGTGCACGCGCTCGCGATCCAGGCGGTCGCACCGGGCGAAGGCGGGGCCTGATCTCACTCCGCGGGCTTCGGCAGCGGCTGGATGCGCAGCGCAGTGATGCGATTGCGTGCCTTGCGTAGCACCCTGAAACGGAAGCTGTGAAACGTGAAGCTTTGGCCCACTTCGGGGATCGATCGTGCCTCGTGAATGACGAGGCCGGCAATGGTGGTCGCCTCCTCGTCCGGCAGGTTCCAGTCCATCACCCGGTTCAAGTCGCGGATCGGCACCGCGCCGTCGACGTTGACCGAGCCGTCCGGCTGGCGGCGCACGCCCGGCACGGCGACGTCATGCTCGTCGGTGATGTCGCCGACGATCTCTTCCAGAATGTCCTCGAGCGTGACGAGGCCCTCAACCTCCCCATACTCGTCGACCACCAGCGCGAATGGCGTCTTGCGGCGGCGAAACGCCTTGAGCTGCTCGGACACCGGCCGCGTGTCCGGCACGAACCACGGCGCCGTCATCAGCGCCCCGATGTCGACCTTGGACGCATCGCCATCGACCGCGTGCAGTGCGCGCAGAAGATCCTTCACGTGCAGCACGCCGACGATGTTCTCCGGATTGCCGCGCCACAGCGGCAGCCGCGTCACCGGCGAGGCGATCACCGCGTTGACGAGGTCCTCCGCTTTGTCTTCGGCATTGAGCGTGATCATGTTGGTGCGGTGGATCATCACGTCCGAGACCGCGAGTTCGCGCAGGTCGAGCACGCCGCCGAACATGTCGCGATCGAGTTTCTCGACGCCGCCTTCGCGATGGAACAGGTCGACGGCGCCGCGCAATTCCTCGCGCGCCGACAGGATGTCCTGGTCCTCACCCACCACGATGCCGACGTGCTTGAGCAGCCAGCGAACCATTGTCTCGATCGCCATCAAGACAGGGCCGAGCACCGTGACGACGATCTGCATCGGTCGCGCGATCAGCAGCGCGAAGTGATCGGGTGCATTGAACGCCGCGGTCTTCGGCAGGATTTCCGAAAACACCACGACCAGCACGGTCATCGCCACCGTGGCGTAAATCACGCCGGCATTGCCGAACCAGGTGAGCAGCACGCCGGTCGCCAGCGACGATGCGGCAATATTGACGGCGTTGTTGCCGAGCAATAGCGCGCCAAGCAAGCGCTCGCGTTGAGCGAGCATCCGATTGACGATGCCGGCCTCGCGATTACCCTGCTTCTCGAGCTGCGACATGCTGGCGCGCGAGGACGCCGTCAGCGCCGTCTCGCTTCCGGAAAAGAAAGCGGACAGCATCAGACAGAAGACAACGATCGCCAGGGAAATCCAGTCGCCGCTTGTCATTTGTCGGAAACTGCGTCCGTCATGAAAGCGCGCACTTCGGCCGGATCGACATTGTTTTCGATAAAGGCCTGGCCGATGCCGCGCACCAGGATGAATGTGAGCCGGCCGCGCTTCACCTTCTTGTCTTGCGCGATCAGATCCATCAAGGCATCGACGCCCGGCACCCCGCCGGGAACCTGCCTGACATGGGTCGGCAGGCCGACCGCCGCAAGATGCGCCTTTGCGCGCGTGGTATCGGCGGCACTGCAAAAACCTTTGCTGGCGGAGAATTCGAAAGCCATGACCATGCCGAGCGCCACTGCCTCGCCGTGCAGCAGACGGCTCGAGAAGCCACAACCGGCCTCGAGCGCATGGCCGAACGTGTGGCCAAGATTGAGCAGCGCGCGTTCGCCCGTCTCGCGCTCGTCGCGGGCGACGATGCCGGCCTTGGCGCGGCAGCAAACGGCGATCGCATGCTCGCGCGCCGGGCCGCCTGAAAACATTTCCTGCCAATTCGCCTCGAGCCAGGCGAAGAAGCCGGCATCGCCGAGGAGGCCGTATTTAGCGACTTCGGCATAGCCCGCGCGAAATTCGCGCGGCGGCAGCGTGTCAAGCAAGGCCGTGTCGGCGATCACCATCACCGGCTGATGAAATGCGCCGATGAGATTCTTGCCCTGGCGCGAATTGATGCCGGTCTTGCCACCGACCGAGGAATCGACTTGGGCCAGAAGGGTCGTCGGCACCTGCACGAAATCGATGCCGCGACGGACGCAGGACGCGGCAAAGCCGGCGAGGTCTCCGATGACGCCGCCGCCGAGCGCAATGGCGAGATCGCCGCGCTCGATGCGCGCGCCAATGATCTCCTCGCAGACCCGTTCAAAGGTGGCGACTTTCTTCGAGCCTTCGCCCGGCGCGACGAGGATGCGCGACGAACCGAGACCGGCCTCGTTCAGCACAGCTTCCGTGGCGACGAGATGCCGCGCAGCGACGTTCTCGTCGGTGATGATCACGGTGCGCGCGCCCGGCCGCAGCGCCTTGATGGCATGACCGAGAGAAGCGAGCACGCCGCGTCCGATGACGATGTCATAGGCGCGATTGTCCAACGCCACCGGAACGGTGATGGGCTCGCGCGACTTCAGCGGCGCAGTCATGACGCATTCTCCTCCTGCGCCGCCAGATGCGCAGGCATCGCAGCCATGATCTCGTCGACGATGGTGTCGTGCGGCTCGTCGCGCGACTGAACCGTAATGTCGGATTGCGCGTAGAGGGGCTCGCGCGCCGGTAGCAGGTCCTTGATGCGATCAACCAGCGGCCGATCGCCCCGCCGCTTGGTGCGCTTCAACAGCACGTCGACGTCCGCCTTCAGCCACACCGACAAGCCCTTGTCGCGGATCAGCGCGCACGTGTGGGCGTCCATCACCGCGCCGCCCCCGGTCGCCAACACCTGCGGTCCTTGTTCTAGAAGACGCGCGATCACGCGCGCCTCGCCGGCGCGAAAATACGGCTCGCCGTGCTTGGCGAATATCTCGGGGATCGTCATGCCGGCGGCGCTTTCGATCTCGGTGTCGGCGTCGATGAATGGAATGCCGAGCCGCACGGCAAGACGGCGGCCGATCGACGACTTGCCGGCGCCCATCATGCCGACCAGCACGACGGAACGGCTGCCCAGCGCGCGCAAAATGCGCGCCTCCGGGCTGCTTTCCGTCGCTTTTGAAGCGGCGCCGTTAACCATGCTAGCGTTCCAAATCGTCAACACCGGTTCCATATACCAGCAAACAGGCCGATCGCGAGGCGCCCTTGCCAGCGCGGCCGCACCGTGGTCGTAAACCGGCCCGCGGGTTATAGCTGCTTCGCGCCGCCTTTGGACGTCTGAAAGCCATGCCGAGCCTGTTCCGATTCCTGATGCTGCTCGGTCTGATTGGCGGCTTGGCCTACGGCGCCGTGTTTTCGCTGGCGACGTTCGTCAAGTATCATCAGCGCGAGATTATTGTGACGATCCCGCCCGACAAGTTCGTCAAACAACATTAAGCGGCGGCAACAATGGGCCGCCGGGCATCCGACGCAACCTTCATCGAACTCTTTTTGGACATGCTGGCGGCCGAGCGTGGCGCCGGCGTCAACACCCTCGCAGCCTATCGTAACGACCTCGAGGATCTCTCGTCGTATCTCGGTGCCAAAGGCAAGAACATCGCTGGCGCGGCCACTGACGATCTGCGCGGCTTTATCGGCAACTTGAACGAACGCGGCTTCAAGCCGGCGTCACTTGCGCGCAGGCTATCGGCATTGCGTCAGCTCTATCGTTTTCTTTACGCCGAGGGGAAACGCGGCGACGATCCCGCCGCGGTGTTGGAAGGGCCGAAACGCGGGCGCACCCTGCCGAAGGTCTTGTCGATTGCCGAGGTCGACACGCTGCTCAAGGAAGCGCAGCGGCAGGCGGACGACGCGACACAGTCAGCACCTGTCCGTCTGCGGGCAATGCGTCTCGTGTGTTTGCTTGAGGTCGTCTACGCGACGGGCCTGCGGGTCTCCGAACTCGTCGCGTTGCCCGCGGGCGCGGCGCGGCGCGATCAGCGCATGCTGGTGGTGCGGGGTAAGGGCGGCAAAGAGCGGCTTGTCCCACTCAATCAGGCGGCCAAGAAAGCCATGGCCGACTATCTGTCGCTCGCCGCCGAATCCGGCCGCGACAATCGGTCGAAATGGCTGTTCCCATCATTTGGCGAGCAGGGTCACCTTACACGCCAGCATTTCGCCCGTGAGTTGAAGACCTTGGGCACCGCCTGCGGCATCGCCGCGGCGCGGCTGTCGCCGCACGTCCTGCGCCACGCCTTCGCCAGCCATCTCCTGCACAACGGCGCCGACCTGCGCGTCGTGCAGACGCTGCTCGGCCACGCGGACATTTCTACGACACAAATCTACACGCATGTCCTCGAGGAACGGCTCAAGGCCCTCGTCCGGGACCTGCACCCCTTGGGACAGGGTGGCGCCGGGCACAATTAAGCCCGGTAGAGCCAAATTAACCCGCTTAGTTGCCTAATTATCAGAGACGCGTCAGTTCAGGCCCATGCTCAGTCCCGGAAATCTTCGCAGCTATCTCGATTTCGAAAAGCCTGTGGCCGAGCTTGAGGCCAAGGTCGAGGAACTGCGCGCGATGGGTGAAGCGAACACCGCCGTCGCTATCGACGACGAGGTGTTGCGGCTCGAAGCCAAGGCCAGCGCCGCGCTTAAGGAGATCTATGAGGGGCTCACCCCTTGGCAGAAGACGCAGGTCGCGCGCCATCCGCAGCGACCGCATTGCCTCGACTACGTGCACGCGCTGATCACCGACTTCGTGCCGCTCGCCGGCGACCGCAAGTTCGGCGAGGACCAGGCCATCGTCGGCGGCTTCGGCCGCTTCAAGGGCGAGAGCGTCTGCCTGCTCGGTCATGAAAAGGGCTCCGACACCGAAAGTCGGCTCAAGCACAATTTCGGCATGGCCCGTCCGGAGGGTTACCGCAAGGCGGTACGGCTGATGGAGATGGCCGAGCGCTTTGGCATCCCTTTGATTGCACTGGTAGATACCGCCGGCGCCTATCCCGGCATCGGCGCCGAGGAACGGGGCCAGGCGGAAGCGATCGCCCGCTCGACGGACGTTTCGCTAGGGCTCGGCGTGCCAAATGTCGCGGTCATTCTCGGCGAGGGTGGCTCGGGCGGCGCCATTGCGCTCGCCACCGCCAACCGCGTGCTGATGCTCGAGCACGCGATCTACAGCGTCATCTCGCCGGAGGGCGCCGCCTCGATCCTGTGGCGCGACACCACCAAGGCACAGGACGCCGCCACCAACATGAAGATTACCGCGCAGGACATGGTCCGCTTCGGAGTGATCGACACCATCATTCCGGAGCCGACGGGCGGCGCGCATCGTGATGCCACCGCAGCCATCGCCACCGCCGGTGACGCTATCGCCAACGCGCTGGCCGAACTCAAGGGGCTGGACGCTGCCGCGCTGCGCAAGCAGCGGCGCGACAAGTTCCTCGACATGGGCCGGGCCATGGCGCGGAATGCCGGCTGACCCTATCCGTCCGAATAGGCTTTACGGTCGATTTACCATAGACTTAGCGGTAGCCGATGGCGGTAAAGTTCGCCTTGCCCCAGCCACATCTTATGGATAACGATTGTTGAAGAGGGCCCGCCCCCTGGGGGAGTATGCGTTTGAGACGGTCTTTCATGCGCGCGCTGTTGGCGTCTGCGGCGATTTCCGCCGCCGTGGCCCTTGCTGGCTGCAATCCGGGCGACATCCCGACGAACGGCCGCGCCATGACGCCGCTGTCGGAAAGGACGTTGGCGCTCGTCTCCGAAAAGAACATGGACAAGCAGTCGCCGATCCTTGTCCGCGTGTTCAAGGAGGAGTCGGAGCTCGAAGTCTGGAAACAGACGCGCGACGGGCAGTACGCCCTCTTGAAGACCTACCCCATCTGCAAATGGTCAGGCGATCTCGGACCGAAAAAGAAGGAGGGCGACCGCCAGGCGCCGGAAGGCTTCTACGCGATCACGCCCGGCCTGATGAACCCTAATTCAAATTACTATCTCGCCTTCAACACCGGCTTCCCGAACGCCTATGACCGCTCGCATGGTTACACCGGCTCCGAGCTGATGGTGCACGGCGACTGCTCCTCGCGCGGCTGCTACGCGATGACCGACGAGCAGATCCAGGAAATCTACGCGCTCGCGCGCGAATCTTTCTTCGGCGGCCAGAAGGCATTCCAATTCGATGCTTTTCCGTTCCGCATGACCGCGCTGAACATGGCCAAGCATCGCAACAATCCGAACTTCGCGTTCTGGAAGGTGCTGAAGGAAGGCTACGACAATTTCGACGCGACGAAACAGCCGCCGCAGGTCGCCGTTTGCGAGCAGCACTACCTGTTCGATCAGGTTGAGAAGGATGGCCAGCCGCTCGAGCCGCGCAATGTGCGCGGCGCCTGCCCGGCCCATCACCTCGACCCGACGATCGCCAGTGCGGTACTCGATCATCACCGCGACGAGCAGGTGAAGATGGCGAACTACATCGCCGAAGGGGTGCAGGTCGCCGCCGCCCATGTCGGCGATGGCGGCATGAACCCGGTGTTCGTCGACAAGCTGGTCTCGCAGCCCGAATACGATTCGAGGGGCCAGATCGTGCAGGTCGCTGCCGCGCCCGGCGCGCTGCCGCACGTCCCGAACCCGCCGGGAACGACGATTCCGCGCGCACAGATCCAGCCCGATCAAGCGCAACCGGCGCAGGCTCGGCCTGAGCAGAGCGAGCAGCCGACTGCGCTCGCCTCGGTGCGGACTCCAGAACCGGCGCCAAAACAGATCGCCGCCCGCCCGGCAAGGATCACGCCAGTCGCACTACGCGGCACCAATACCGAGCTTGCTGCCAAGCCGCGGCGCGTGACGACGGCGGACCCGAAGGAAGTTGCGAAGGCTCTGGCGCCATCGCGCGTCCGCTCCGCCGAGGCCCAGCCGGCGAAGAAGCCCGACAGCGACATCCGTACCGCCTTTTCGGGAACGACCATCGCCGGCGCACAGCCGGCCATGCCGGTCGGCTCATTCGACAGCCGCTGGTCGGGCCTGCGGTAATTCGAAACACCGAATCGTTTATTCTCGTCTTGGCCGCCTTGTCCTGGCCATCGACGTCTTGATGCCGCAGGCATGGGCACGTCGAGGATGCACACGACCTGGGATGACGCCTGAGGGTCCGACACGAATGTCCGCCTTCGTCTACGTTCTCGGCTGTCTCGCCGGCGCGCGACACCTCACCTATGTCGGCTGGACGAACGATATCGCGCGGCGGCTGAAGCAGCACAATACAGGCACGGGCGCTCGTTCGACGCGCGGCCGCACATGGGTGCTGCTGCATTCGGAAAGTTTCGTCGACAGACGCGAGGCCATGAGCCGTGAGTGGCATTTGAAGCGGGACCGCGGCTTTCGGCGGCAACTGGCGCAGGCGTTGCGCGCGGGAAAGAAGCGATGAACCTCGCGTCCGAGCCGAAGATCGACTGCCACATGCACGTCATCGATCCGGCGCGCTTTCCGTACAATCCGGGCGTTGCCTACAAGCCCTCCGGCCAGGAAGTCGGCACGCCGGCGCAGTTCGAAGCGGTGATGGCGCATAACGGAGTCACGCATGCACTGATCGTGCAACCGAACTCCGGCTACGGCAGCGACAATTCGCTCATGCTCGATACGATCGCGCGCGGCAATGGGCGTTTCAAAGGCGTGGCGATCATCGGCTTCGACGCGTCGCTATCGGAGCTGCGCGATCTGAAGGCTCAGGGCATCGTCGGCGCGGCGTTCAACCCGACATTCCATGGCGACGACTATTATCGCGATTCGAAAAAGCTGATCGAGCGATTGGCCGAGCTCGGCATGTTCCTGCAATTACAGACCGAGCACGATCAGCTCCTGCCATTCGTGAAATGGGTCGAAGACATCCCGGTGCCGACGCTTGTCGATCACTGCGGCAGGCCGACCGTCGCGCGCGGCGTCAATCAGCCGGCGTTCCAGGCGCTGTTGAAGCTCGCGGATACAGGGCGCGTCAGCGTGAAACTGTCGGGCCACGCCAAGTTCTCGCAACAGCCCTTCCCGTTCGACGATTGCCTGCCGTTCGTGCGCGCTTTGGTCGGCGCCTTTACGCTCGATCACTGCCTATGGGCGTCCGACTGGCCGTTTCTGCGCGCGACCGAGCGCCAGGACTATGGGCCGCTGACCGCCCTCGTCGGCCGCTGGTTTCC
>DATCFB010000217.1:0-3220 GCA_036509755.1 Pseudolabrys sp.
GATCGTCAACTTGCTCGGCTATCCGGGCGCGATCTTCTCCGATCTCGCGATGCAATTGCTCGGCCTCGCCGCCGTCCTGCTGCTCGCGCCGGAAGCGCTGCTCGGCTGGCGGCTGCTGACGCATCGCCCGCTCGGCGACAAATGGCGCGGCCTGCTCTGGGTGCTGGCAACGCTGCTCTCGGCGGCCTTCGCATCGGCCTTGCCGGTCATCGGCTCGTGGCCGCTGCCGACAGGGCTTGGCGGCGTGTTCGGTGACGCGCTCTTACGCGGGCCGGCCGCTGTTGTCGGCGGCACGCTCAACGGCGTGAGCGCAATGATCGCGGCAATCGTCACCGGTTTCGCCGCGCTGCTGACGATTGCCATCGCCGCCGACCTGCGCATCCCGATGCGCGACGCCGCGGCGACGGAAAAAAAGAAAGAGGAGGTCGAGGCCGAGGACGACGAGGACGAAGAGGCCGACCGCGCTTCCCCGCTGCTCGGCATGCTCGTGCACGCGCTATTGAGCATGAAGGCGCGCCTCGGGCTCGTGCTGCGGCCGAGCCCACGCGCACCGATCGCCGCGCCGGGCGCGCGCCAGGAGCCGCGCTTCGGCGGACTCAATCGCGTGCCGGCGCCGAGCATGGCGCCCGAGACCGACGAGGATTACGAGGACGACGGCGAGGAAGACGAGACCCCCGCGCCGCGCAAGCGCGCCGCGCCGAAAGCGCCCGCGCGCAAATCCGGCTCCGGCTTCGCCCTGCCCTCGCTCAATCTGCTCGCGGCGCAGCGCGCCTCCGAACGCGCGACCATGCCGAAAGACGTCATCGACGCTAATGCCGCCTCGCTCGAGAGCGTGTTGCAGGACTTCGGCGTGCGCGGCGAGATCATCAATGCGCGGCCGGGTCCCGTGGTCACGCTCTACGAGCTCGAGCCGGCGCCCGGCATCAAGTCGTCGCGCGTCATCGGGCTGGCCGACGACATTGCCCGCTCGATGAGCGCGGTGTCGGCGCGCGTCGCCGTCGTCTCCGGCCGCAACGCCATCGGCATCGAACTGCCGAACCCGACGCGCGAGAAGGTCTATTTGCGCGAACTGCTCGCCGGCAAGGATTACGCCGAGACGGCGCTGAAGCTGCCGCTCTGCCTCGGCAAGACGATCGGCGGCGAGAGCGTGATCGTCGATCTCTCCCGCATGCCGCACTTGCTGATCGCCGGCACCACCGGTTCCGGCAAGTCGGTCGCCATCAACACGATGATCCTGTCGCTGGTCTACAAGCTGACGCCCGACCAGTGCCGGCTGATCATGGTCGATCCCAAGATGCTCGAATTGTCGGTCTATGACGGCATCCCGCATCTCCTGACGCCCGTCGTCACCGATCCGAAGAAGGCGGTCGTCGCGCTCAAATGGGCGGTGCGCGAGATGGAGGGCCGCTACAAGAAGATGTCGAAGCTCGGCGTGCGCAACATCGAGGGCTACAATGCACGCGTCGCCGAGGCCAAGACGAAGGGCGAGCAGCTCACGCGCACGGTGCACACCGGCTACGACAAGGAGAGCGGGTCGGCGATCTACGAAAAGGAAGAGCTCGATCTCGAGCCGCTGCCTTTCATCGTCGTCATCGTCGACGAGATGGCCGACCTGATGATGGTCGCCGGCAAGGACATCGAAGGCGCGATCCAGCGCCTCGCGCAGATGGCGCGCGCCGCCGGCATTCACGTCATTCTCGCCACGCAGCGCCCGTCGGTCGACGTCATCACCGGCACGATCAAGGCGAATTTCCCGACGCGTATTTCCTTCCAGGTCACCTCGAAGATCGACAGCCGCACCATTCTCGGCGAGCAGGGCGCCGAGCAACTCCTCGGCCAGGGCGACATGCTCTACATGGCCGGCGGCGGCCGCATCAGCCGCGTGCACGGCCCCTTCTGCTCCGACGACGAAGTCGAGAAGGTCGTGCGGCATCTCAAGTCGCAGGGCATGCCGGACTACCTCGAGGAGGTCACGGCCGAAGACGAGCTGCAAGGCGAGGACGGCGCGGTGTTCGATGCGACCGGCATGGGCATGGTCGAAGGCGGCGATCTTTATTCTCAGGCCGTCGCCATCGTGACGCGCGACCGCAAGGCCTCGACGTCCTATATCCAGCGCCGGCTACAGATCGGCTACAACCGCGCCGCCACGCTGATGGAGCGGATGGAAAACGAGGGCATCGTCGGCCAGCCCAACCACGCCGGCAAGCGCGAGATTCTCGTCCCCGAAGAGGGCGATCTCGACCGGTAAGCGGGCCTAAACCGGCCGCATCCGCGGCTTTAGAACTCATCGCGCCTCCGGCCGAATCAGCGCATGGTTCGCCTCCGGGGGTCGCGAAATCGCCACAGCCCACGCCTACATCCGGCGCGGGGACGACGGCGCAAATTTCGAGGCGGAGAGCGAGATGGCTGACTTGTTCGGGGCGCGAGGACGCCGCATCGCGGCGATGGCGGCTCTCGTCGCCGGCCTGACCGCGCTGCCCGCCTTGGCCGAGACCGTGCCGCTGCCGCGCCCTCGCCCGCATCACGCACTCGTCACCGGTTCGATCCGCGAGACCTTGCCGCCGGCCGCCCTGCGCGCCCGCGCGCAAGCGCCTGCACCGCAGGCGCAGGCGGCTCCCGCCACGCCGAATCCGATCAGCAATCCGTTTGCTGCCTTGCTCGGGCGGGCGGGCTCGACGACGGCGCTCAATCCGGAGCAGCGCGCCATCGTCGACAAGGTCGACAACTACCTGTCGTCGGTGCGCACCTTGACCGGCAAGTTCGTGCAGGTCGGGCCGGACGGCGGCCGCACGACCGGCACGTTCTATCTCGCCAAACCAGGCCGCGTGCGGTTCGAATACGACGCTCCGAGCCCGGTCGAGCTTGTCGCCGACGGCCAGTCGGTGGTCGTGCGCGACCGCAGTCTGGCGACGCAGGACGTCTACCCGCTGTCGCAGACGCCGTTGCGCTTCCTGCTCGCCGACAAGGTCGACCTAATGAAGGACACGAACCTCGTCGCTGTCTACGCCGACGACGTCTTCATCACAGTCGTGGTCGAGGAGAAGAACACTTTGATCGGCACCAGCCGGTTGATGATCATGTTCGACGCCAAGGACATGCAGCTCAAGCAGTGGACCGTCACCGATCCGCAGGGCTATGACACCACCGTCGCGGTCTATAACCTCGACGCCAGCAAGAAGCCCGATCCGAGCATGTTCCGCATCGACTACACGCGGTATCA
>DATCFB010000218.1:0-3489 GCA_036509755.1 Pseudolabrys sp.
AGCGCGGCGATCTGTTGGTTGAGCGCCTCGACCTGCGCCAGCGCTCCGGCGGAGATCTTCTTCTCGCCTTCGAGCGCGGTGGAAAGTTGCGTCGCTTGGCCTTGCGCCGAGGCGGCATTGGCGACCGAGGAATCGGCCGCAGCCTTGAGCTTGTCGCGCTCGTTCTGGGTCGTGCTCAGCGTTGCGCGTAGCGCCGCGAGTTGGCCTTCGAGGTCGGACTTGCCCGCCTTCTCCAGCGACAGCAGGCTCGTCAGTTCTGCAATCTGCGCGTTCAGATTGGTGAGCGCGGTGTCTTTGCCGGCGACTTCCTGTTGCAGATAGAACTGCACGACGACGAAGACGGTGAGCAGAAACACGATGCTGAGGACCAGCGTCGACAGCGCGTCGACGAAGCCCGGCCAGTAGTTCATGCCGCTTTCGCCGCGGCGCCGTGCGAGAGGCATTGGTTATTTCAACCTCACAAAATTCTCTGCGTCATGCGCGGCTTGACCGCGCATCCATGATGAGTTGCCCTTGTGAGGGACTTACGCCTCCGCCGCTTGCGGAGCTTCATCATGGATGGCCGGGTCCAGCCCGGCCATGACGGCAAATGGGTACGTGCCGTCCGCCAAACGGTTTCAACGGTTCACGCTCTCGCGCACCATGATCTCCAGCAGCCGCTTGATCTCGCGCTGCTGCTCGGCCTGGCCGTCGACCCAGTCGCGGATCATCTGCTGCTCGTTGCGCATGTGGTGCACGAGGCCCTGGATCGCCTCGGCGAGATTGACCATCGCTGTCGAGGCGGCCTTGCCGCTCCCGGCTTGGTCCATCGCCTCGCGCAAACGGTCGATCGCCGAGCGCACCTCGCCGGTGACGCCAATGGCGGCGCCGGGCTCTGCGGCGTGGTCGTAGACGGTGGTGGAGAGCCAGTCTTCCAATTCGGTGTAGAAGCGATTTTGCGCCTGGCTCGATTGCAGGTCGAGGAAGCCAAGCACCAGCGAGCCGGCGAGGCCAAACAGAGAGGACGAGAACGAAATGCCCATGCCGCTCAAGGGCGCGGCAAGACCTTCGCGCAACGAATCGAACATCGTGCCGGCGTCACCGCCGGTCTTCAGGCCCTGGATGACGTTGCCGACCGAGCCAACCGTTTCGATCAAGCCCCAGAAGGTGCCCAGCAGGCCGAGGAAGACCAGCAGGCCGGTCATATACCGGCCGATGTCGCGAGCCTCGTCGAGGCGGGTGGCGATCGAATCCAGGATGCCGCGCATCATTTGCGCCGAAATGGCCATGCGCCCGACGCGGGAGCCCAGGATCGCCGCCATTGGCGCGAGCAGGACGGGCGGGCGCTCGACGGCGAGCCCGGGATCGGCGAGACGGAAATTGTTGACCCAGGATATCTCGGGATAGAGGCGGATCACCTGGCGGAAGGCCAGTACGATGCCGATGGCCAGCACGCCCAGGATCAGCGTGTTCAGGCCCGGATTGGCCATGTAAGCGACCTGGATCTGCTTATGCAGCAGGAACGCGACCAAACCGCCAAGGACGATGAAAACCAGCATCCGGAACAGGAAGATGCGGGGGGATGAGAGCTTAAGCGGATCGATGTCTTTTTTGGCCATGGACGAAGAATGCTCGCTCGGATCGGCGAATCAATAATGGCACAGACGCGCGACAAGGCCATAGCGCCCGGCCGGGACAGCCAAGGGTAAATCCGCCGATTAAGTTGAAAATGCGTCGGTAAAACCGTGCGACATGCGGCTTTGCCTTCGCCGGTCCCAGTTGGCCGGCACGCCATCAGACGCTCGAAAACGTCAGGCGGCCTTGAGCAGTCGCAGCAGTTCCTTTTGCATGGTCTCGTTGCCTGCGACGATCTGGCCCTTCGCCAGTATCTCGTCGGCGCCGTCGTAGTCGGAGACGAAACCGCCGGCCTCGCGCACCATTATGACTCCCGCCGCCAAGTCCCACGGCTTGAGGTCGCGCTCCCAGTAGCCGTCGAGCCGGCCGGCGGCGACCCAGGCGAGATCGAGGGCGGCGGCCCCGAAGCGGCGCAGCCCGGCCACCTTGTCCTGCACCGCGGCAGTCTCGCGCTGGCCAAGCGCGATATCGCCGCGGCCGATGTGGGGCAGGCCGCAGGCGATCACGGCGTCGGCGAGCCGCTTGCGAGCGGCAACGCGAATGCGCTGATCATTAAGGAAGGCGCCCTTGCCGCGCTCGGCAACGTACAACTCCTCATTGGCCGGATTGTAGATGACGCCAGCGACAATCGTGTCCTCGCGCTCAAGCCCGATGGAGATGCAGAACTGCGGGATGCCGTGCAGGAAGTTGGTGGTGCCGTCGAGTGGATCGACGATCCACGTGTGGGTTTTGTCGGCGCCCTCGCGCGGGCCGCCTTCCTCGCCGAGGAAGCCGTACCCCGGCCGCGCCTTGGCGAGCTCCGCATAGAGCGTCTCCTCGGCGCGGCGATCGGCGGCGGTGACGAAGTTCGCCGGTCCCTTCATCGAGACCTGCAGCTTCTCGATCTCGCCGAAATCACGCTTGAGGGCGCGCCCCGCCTTGCGGGCGGCGGCGATCATCACGTTCAGCAGCGCGGAATAAAGCATGGCGGCTGCGGTCTGCCTGTGCCAAGCGCCGCCGTCAAGACCGGGGCTCGACGAGGGTCGATCTCCACTTCTGCGCCGCCTTTTCGGCTGCGTCGCGCACAGCCTGCGGCTGCTTGGAGGCGTAGAGGTCGAGGTCGGGATCGCCGGCGCCAGCCGCCTTGGCGATGAGGTGCCATTTGATCGCACCCGTCGGGTCCGCTGGCATGCCGCGCCCGGCCATCAGAATGCGCGCCAGGCGATTTTGTGCGATCGGGCTGCCGCGCTCCGCCGCCTTGAGGAAGATCTGCGCGGCGGCGGATTCGTTCTTCGTCGTGCCCGTGCCGTTGAATTGAGCGATGGCGAACTCCACCATGGCGTCGACATTGCCGCCGATCGAAGCATGGGCAAGGAGGGCAGCGGCCTTCCGCAGGTCCTTCGGTACGCCGCGGCCTTCCTTGTACATCGTCGCGAGAGCAAACTGCGCCTCCGGGCTGCCGGCCTGCGCGGCCGTTTCAAACAGTGCGGCGGCCCGGCCGAAATCCTGCGGCACGTCCTGACCTTGGAGATAGAGAAGGCCAAGGTCGTAGCCGGCGAGCACGTGGCCGAGCTTAGCGGCGTGTTGAAGCAGTTTGACCGCCTCGGCGCGATCCGAGACGCCGCCGCGCCCGGCGATGTTGAACATCGCCAGGCTGAACATGGCATTGGGATCGCCGTGCTCAGCGCCGAGCTTGTACCAGTCTGCCGCTTTCTTATCGTCCTGACCGACACCGAGGCCTTGCGAATAGAGCTCTCCGAGGAGCGTCATCGCCGCAGCATCGTTCTGCGCGGCACGTTTGGTCGCTTCGTTGAAGGCGGTGACGTAGTAGCCGCGTTCGTAAGCGCCGTAGGCGACATCGACGTTAGCCGGCTGTGCTTGTGCGGCAGGCGTCTG
>DATCFB010000219.1:0-2837 GCA_036509755.1 Pseudolabrys sp.
CCGGCGGTGCGGGCGCGCGTTACCGCGGCCTTGAACGCCTCGGGCTTGCGCAGTCCCTCGAGATAGAGCGCGATCACTTTGGTTGCGTCATCACCGGCCAGATGATCGATGAAATCGGCAACCTCGAGGTCGCTTTCGTTGCCGGTGGCGATCAATTTGGAGAAGCCGAGGCCGACACCCTGAGCCCGCGACAGGATGGAGCCGAGGATGCCGCCGCTCTGCGACACCAGCGCGACATTGCCGACGACGATATCGTCGGTGACCAGCGCATTGCTCGCCGACAGCACGATGCGGTCCGAGACATTGACGAGACCGATCGTGTTCGGTCCGAGCAACCGCATCGCCCCGGCGGCACACCGCAACTCCTCCTGCCGCGCGCGGCCCTCCGCCCCGCTCTCGCCGAAGCCGCTCGCCACCACGATCGCGGCCGCCGTGCCGCGCGCCGCAAGCCCGCGCACCGCCTCAATTGCCCGGTCAGCGCCGAGCAGCACGACGCCTACGTCCGGCGGCTCAGGTAGCGCGGCGATGTCGGCATAGCAACGGTGCCCGCCGATCTCTGCAACGCGCGGGTTGACCGGATAGATCGTGCCGGTGAAGCCATATTTCGCGAGATAGACGAGAGGCCGGCCGGTCAGCTTCGCCGTGTCGGCGGAAGCGCCGACGATGGCGACGCTGCGCGGCGCGAGCAGCCTGTCGATGACGGACATCAGCGCGCGGTCTTGTTGAGGAAGGCCTCGACCGCCTCGCGATGCTCCTGCGACGTATAGCAGACCGCCTGCGCCTCGCGGCCGAGTGCGAACACCTGCTCCTCGCTCGATTCGAATGTGCGGTCGAGGATCGCCTTGGAGAAGGCGATCGAGACCTGCGAACCGTGGCTCAATTCACGGCCCCACGCCGCGGCATCGGCAACCAAAGTCCCGGCCGCCGTCACGCGGTCGGCGAGACCGATGGCGAGGGCTTCCTTGGCGTCGACGTTGCGGCCGGAAAAGATCAATTCCTTCGCCTTCTGCAGGCCGACGCGGCGCGGCAGGAAATACATGCCGCCGCCATCGGAAACGAGGCCGCGCTTGACGAAGCTCATCGTGAACATCGCCGCTTCCGACGCGACGATGAAGTCACAGGAGAGCGCCATGTCGCAGCCGAGCCCGGCGGCAGCGCCGTTGACCGCGGCGACCACCGGCTTCGGCATGCCGTGAAGGAGGCCGACGCTCATGTGCACCTGGCCCTGCCGCCGCCAGCCGTTGAAGCCGACCTCGCCAGCCGGCGCCTTCAGCCGCTCTTTCATGCCGGCGATGTCGCCGCCGGCGCAGAAGGCCTTGCCTTCGCCGGTGAGCACCACGGCGCGCACGGCGTCGTCCTTGCCGATATTCTCAAGGATGCCGACAAGCTCGTTGCGCATCGCGTCGTTGATGGCGTTGCGCACCTCAGGCCGGTTGAGCGTGATGATGGCGACTTTGTCTTCGATTCTGAGTTCGACGAGCGCCGTCATGGCTTCACCTCCACTCATTCGATCTTGATGCCAGCATCGTTGACCACCTTGCGCCAGCGCGTCTCTTCGCTTTGTACATACTTGCCGAGTGCTTCCGGCGCGCCGCCGACCATGATCAGGCCCTCGTTCTGCACGAGCGTGTTGAAAGCCGGCGAATGCAGCGACTTGTCGACGGTCTTGTTGAGGACGGCGATGGCCGAGGCAGGCGTCTTCGCCGGCGCAAACAGGCCGTACCAGCTCTCCGCTTCGTAGCCGGGCACGCCGGCCTCGGCGACAGTCGGCACGTCGGGGAATGCCGAGGCGCGCTTGGCCGACGTCACGGCGAGCGCCTTGAGCTTGCCGGCCTTGATCAGCGATGTCGCGCTGGCGACGGTCGTGAACATCACCTGGATGGTGCCGCCGAGCAGATCGGTGATCGCCGGCGCCGCGCCCTTGTAATGCACCGCGGTCATCTTCACGTGCGCCAGGCTCTTGAACAGTTCGCCGGCGAGATGCGCCGAGGTGCCGGGACCGAAGGTGCCGTAGTTGAGACCGTCCGGTTTCTCCTTCGCCATCTTGATCAGGTCGGCGATCGAGTTGATGCCGGAGTTCGGATTGACGACGACGATGTTGAATGAGCGCGCGACCAGCGAAACCGGCGTGAAGTCCTTGTCGGTGTCGTACGGAAGCTTGGCGCGCAAGCTCGGATTCACCGCATGCGCGAAGGTCGCCATGACCAGAGTGTGTCCGTCCGGCTCGGCCTTGGCGACGTATTCGGTGCCGATGATGGTGCCGGCGCCCGGCTTGTTCTCGATTACGACGGTGCCGCCGAGATTCTTCTGCATCTCCTGCGCCAAAGTGCGTGAGATGATGTCGGTCCCGCCGCCGGGTGCGAAGGGCACAACAATGCGCGTGACCTTGCCGGCGAAATCATCGGCGCGCGCAGGCGCGGCGAAAGCCAACCCGAGCAGCGCGGCGACGATAGCGAGAGCGTAGCGGGATCGGGCGAATGTCATCGGCGGCCTCCAGTTCCTAAAGCGTTTCTTTTGCCTCTTATGCGGTCCCTTAGCACGGCCGGCTCGCGGCGGCGATTGCAGGGACCGGCGCGTCACGTCACGTCACCGGATCGCGCCGGTAAGACTCAGCGTCCACGCGGGATCGAAGACTTGCATGGACACTGGCCTCCCCTCGAAACTTTGCTCTAGTCTAGCGGCCCAGCCGCCGCAGCAAAGAGCCGATCAGGAGAACCTGCATGCGTTCAGAGATCCCGCGCGTCGAGGCCGGACCGGACACCGTGCATTGGGGCTATTTCAGCGCCGGGCTCAAACCCGTTCTCACCATCGACAGCGGCGAGCGCGTGACGATGTCG
>DATCFB010000220.1:0-2629 GCA_036509755.1 Pseudolabrys sp.
AAGCTGCCGAAGATCTTTGTCGACTGCTCGTCGATCTCCGTCGAGGACTCGGTGCGCATTCGCGGCCGCCTGAAAGAGCACGGCATCGAGTTCGTCTGCGCGCCGGTGTCCGGCAACGGACTCGTCATCAAGGCCGGCAAGCTCTCCTCCGTCGTGTCCGGCCCGGAGGCGGCCGCCAAGGCGGCGATGCCCATCATCGAAGTGTTTGCCCCGCGCGGCGTGTCCTATGTTGGCGACGGCGAGCTCGCGCGCATCTGCAAGATCGCGCACAACGTCATGCTCGGCGTCGTGATCGAGAACCTGATCGAGATCACGCTGCTCGCCAACAAGATGGGCGTGCCGCGCCACGCCTTTCTCGCTTTCATGAACAACGGCGTCATGGGCTCGATGTTCACCGCCTACAAGACGCCGGCGCTGGTCAACCTCGATTGGACCGCGACGTTCACGCCGGAACTGCTGCGCAAGGACCTCGATCTCGGCCTCGAGCTCGGCCGGGAGTGGGACGTCCCGATGCCGGTGACGGCAGCCACGCGCGAGGTGATCCAGCAGCACATCGGCAAGGCGCTGTCGCAATCGAACAGCAAGGAGATCCTGGGCCAGGACTTCGCCAAAATGGCAGAGACGATGGCCGATCTTGCCGGCATGAAGCTCTCCAGCGAGAACAAGAACGTCGGCACCGGGCTCTAGGAGCTGTCGGGCATGCGAACGCCGTCCGCTCGCGTGGACGGCGCTATTCTTTGCATGGCGCGCGAGAGCGGTGCGACTTGTACCGCAAAAAAAGAGGGCCGCTTTCGCGGCCCTGTGTGCAAAGGTGGAGGATTCACGCCGCCACTTAGCCTAACGAAGGAAAGCGGCGACTGCGCACGAGACCAATCAACCGGTCGCGGGCATGAACCACAAGTAAAATGGCTATAAACACGCGGCTGGTATTTTGTCGACACTCTGCCCATGATCGAGGTCCGCGATACGGACAAGGGTAAAGTCATGGCCTTCACGCTTTACAACGCGCCGCAATCCACCTGTAGCCAGCGCGTTCGGTTCGTGCTGAACGCCAAGGAGCTGCCGTTCGCCGAGGTCAAGCTCAACCTTCTCGAGGGCGACCAGCTCAAGCCGGATTACCTCAAGCTCAACCCGAACGGGGTCGTGCCCACGCTGGACCACGACGGCGCCATCGTCACCGACTCTACGGTGATCACCGAATATCTCGACGAGGTGGTGCCACAGAACGGATTCACTCCAGAGGATCCGGTCCTGCGCGCCCGCATGCGCGCGCTCATGCATTTCATCGATGAAATGCCGGCCGCGGCGGTTCGGGTGCCGACATTCAATCTCGCGTTTTTGCCGAGCTTTCAGAAGATGAGCCGCGACGAATTCGTGGCTATGGCGGAATCGAAGCCGCTGCGTCGCGAATTCATGATGACGATGGGTCAGACGGGATTCCCCAAAGTCGAGATGGATGCGGCGCTTGCCCGACTGCGCCGCTCCTACGAACGCATGGATCGGGAGATCGCGACGAGCGGGGGGCCTTGGCTCATCGGCCGCGACATCAGTCTCGCCGACGTAGCCGCGATGCCGGCATTGGTGCGTATGCAGGACCTCGGCATGCCGGATTGGCAGGATCTGCCGCACGTCGTCACGTGGTTCGACAATATTCGCGCGCAGAAGGCGTTCCGGCCGACTTACTATCACGGCTCCCTGCTCTCCGAGCGCTTCCAGCATTTGCACGAAAAGACCGCGAAAACGGCGTAAGCTCCGCGGCGGCCGGCGAGGCCTCTGCTGTCGCCGGCAAAGGAGGAAGACCATGAATCCGATCACCGTTCTCGTCACCGCCGTGCTCGGCGCGATCGCGGCCGGCCTCATCATGCTGCATTACCTCGCGCCCGGCGTCATCGTCGCCGTGCTTGCGGCGCTGGTGTTCTTCGGACTGAAGATGGCGAACAACTGGGAGCGCTTCGTCATCCTGCGGGCTGGCAAGCTGTCGAGCGTCAAGGGGCCGGGTCTGTTCATGATCATCCCCATCATCGACAGCGTCGCGGCGGTGATCGACGAACGCATCCAGACCACCAGCTTTAATGCCGAGCAGGCGCTCACCCGCGACACCGTACCGGTCAATGTCGATGCCATCGTGTTCTGGCATGTCCACGACGCGCAGAGCGCGGCGCTGAACATCACCGATTACCGGCAGGCCATCGACCGCGTGGCGCAGACCTCGCTGCGGGAAATGATCGGCTCCTCGCATCTCTCGGAGCTGTTGTCCGACCGCAAAGCGGCGGACGAGGTGCTGCGGGCCGAGATCGGGCGCAAGACTGAGGAGTGGGGTATCTCGGTCAACTCGGTCGAGATTCGCGATGTCGCGATCCCCGTAGCTTTGCAAGACGCGATGTCACGGCAGGCGCAGGCCGAGCGCGAGAAGCAAGCGCGCGTGATCCTCGGCTCGGCGGAAGCTGCGATCGCGCAAAAATTTGTCGATGCGGCAAATACTTATGGCAGCAACGCCGCGGCGCTGCACCTGCGCGCCATGAACATCATCTACGAAACCACCAAGGAGCGCGGCGCCACCATCCTGATGCCGACCAGCATGGTCGATTCGATGAGCGTCGCGCTGCCCGCGGCCTTCGCTCAGCAGGCG
>DATCFB010000221.1:0-3070 GCA_036509755.1 Pseudolabrys sp.
GCGCGCGCGCCGAACAATTTCGACGCCCTGCATCTCCTCGGCGTGCTGCTGCATCAGCGCGGCCAGTCGGTCGAGGCGCTGAAGCTGATCGCGAAAGCGCTCAAGGCCAATGCCAATGTGCCCACGGCCTATTCCAATTACAGCATCGTGCTGTGCGTGCTCGAGCGCTTCGACGAGGCGGCCGCCGCCTGCGAGCGCGCCATCGCGCTCAAGCCCGACTATGCCGACGCCTATAACGGCCGGGGCAATGCGCTGCGCGCGCTCAAGCGCGGCGAAGAGGCGGTAGCGAGTTTCGACAAGGCGCTCGCGCTGCGCCCCGCCTATCCCGAGGCGCTGAACAATCGCGGCAATGCTTTGGTCGGGCTCCGGCGTCTCGAGGAGGCGCTGACGTGTTACGACCAGGCGCTGGCGCTCAAGCCCGGCTATGCCGATGCGCACGTCAACCGCGGCCAATGTCTGGCGGCGATGAAGCGCGCCGACGAAGCGCTCGCCGCTTTCGAGGCTGCGCTGACGTTCCAGCCGCGCCATCCCGTCGCCCTGAAGGAACGCGGCCACCGCCTGCGCGAAGGCGGGCAGCTGGTCGAGGCGCTCGATCGCTACGACCGCGTGCTGGCGTTGACCCCGAACGATCACGAGACGCAGGCCAATCGCGGCCTCGTCCTGCGCGATTTGAAACGCTATGACGAGGCTTTCGCCGCCTATGACCGCGCGCTCGCGCTCAAGCCGGATTTCAGCGACGCGGTGGTCGCGCGCGGCAACGTCTTCTATCAGATGGGCCGTCATGCCGAGGCGCTTGTCGAATATGAACGCGCGCTGGCGATGGAGCCGGATTTCGCCTTCGGCTTCAACAACCGCGGCAACGCGCTGCAGGCGCTCGGGCGCCATGACGAGGCACTGCAAAGCTTCGAGCGCGCGCTCACGCTCAAGCCCGATTACGTCGAGGCGCACAATAATCGCGGCAACGCCCTGATCGAGCTCAACCGCCACGAAGACGCGCTCAAGGATTACGACGCGGCGGTCGCCGCCAAGCCTTTCGCCTTCGCGCTGGTCAATCGCGGTAGCGCGCTGCGCTATCTCGGCCGTACCGGCGAGGCGATGGCGAGCTTCGATCAGGCAATCGCGCTCGATCCGAGCCTGCCGGAGGCGCATTGGAATAAGGCGCTGCTGGCGCTGACGCTCGGCGACTACGAAAACGGCTTCGAAGGTTATGAATGGCGCTGGCGCGGCGCGAGCGAGCTCGAGCCGCGCGGCTTCGCTCAGCCGCAGTGGCGCGGCGAGGACATCGCCGGCAAGACCATCCTGCTGCACGCCGAGCAGGGCTATGGCGACAGCATCCAGATGCTGCGCTACCTGCCGCTGGTGAAGGCGCGTGGCGCGCGCGTCGTTCTCGAGCTGCCCGACAGCCTGATGCCGCTGCTCGGCCCGCATGGCGAGAGCGTCACCGTGATCAACAAGGGCATGCCGATTCCCGCCTGCGACGTGCACGTCCCGCTGATGAGCCTGCCGCTGGCCTTCGGCACAAGGCTCGACACGGTGCCGGCGGAGGTGCCGTATCTTTTCGCGCCGCCCGAGCGCGTGGCGCGCATGGCCGCGCATTTGCCGCGAACGGACAGCTTTCGCGTCGGCCTCGTCTGGTCCGGCAAGCCGAGCCACAAGAACGACCATAACCGCAGCATCGCGCTCGCGCGGCTCAAGCCGCTGTTCGAGGTGCCGGGCGTGTCCTTCGTCAGCCTTCAGCGCGAATACCGTGGCGCCGATCTTGCCGATCTTGCCGAGTTTCAGGTTCTTCGCCTGGATGCCGTTATCGCCGATTTTGCCGACACCGCCGCCGCCCTCCCCACCCTAGACCTTGTCATCGCCGTCGACACCGCGGTCGCCCATCTCGCCGGCGCTCTCGGCAAGCCGCTATGGGTGCTCCTGTCGCATATCCAGGACTGGCGCTGGTCGATCGAGCGCAACGACTGCCCCTGGTACCCGACAGCGCGGCTATTCCGGCAGGGGCCGGAGGGCGACTGGGGACCAGTTATCGCGCGGGTGACGGATCAGCTTCTCGCCATCGTCCGCGACGGTCCGGCCCCGCGACCGACATAAAAAAGCGAAGCCCCCGGATGGGGGCTTCGCCACACCGTCGATACTGAAATCAGGGGCAGAACCAGATTGGCCCGGCCAGGATGCAGCCCCGCGTACGCCAGTCGCCCGGCCGACGGCCGTAGCGGTGCCAGCCATGCGGTGCCGAACGATAGCGGTGGCCAGCCACATAACGCGAATGGCCACGCGAATGCCCATGATACTGGGCGAGGATGATCGGCGAGGTCGATTGCGCGACTGCGCCGCCACTGACTGGTGCCGCCGAAGCGGACGAAAGGCCAAAGGCGGAAGCCGCCGCCAGAGCGGCCGCGAGATACAATGCTTTCATGGAAACCCCTTCATTGATTGCTTTCATGGAAACCCCTTCATTGATTGTCTTAAGCAAACACCATAGGCCTGCTTTGGGTTCCATACTGATTGGTCTCGGTCAAACTCCCGCCGGAATGCGCTAACATTCGACTGTCATGGCCTCCCGTCCGAAACAAGCCGAGCCTCGGCCGAAACCGCGCATTTACCTCGTCACGCCCGCGATCGAGGACGCGGAGGCTTTCGCGGCGCCGCTGGAGGCGGCGCTCGCCGCCGGCGATATCGCCGCGGTGCTCTTGCGGCTCGCGCCGGGCGACGAACGCAGCCTAATCAACCGCGTCAAGCACTTGGCGCCCCTCATGGAGCGCCACGAAGCCGCTCTCATTCTAGACGTCCACGCGAACCTCGTGGCCCGTTCCGGCGCCGACGGCGCCCATCTGACCGGCATCGATGTATTCGCCGAGACGGTGGAAACCCTCAAGCCCGACCGCATCGCCGGCTGCGGCGGGCTCGACACTCGTCACGACGCCATGCTCGCCGCCGAACGTGGCGCGGATTACGTGATGTTCGGCGAGCCCGACCCGCACGGCCAGCGGCCCGCCTTCGATCTCGTCGAGGACCGCATCGGCTGGTGGGCCGAAGTGTTCGAGGCGCCTTGTGTGGCTTATGCCGGCTG
>DATCFB010000222.1:0-4396 GCA_036509755.1 Pseudolabrys sp.
GCGGTCAGACCAATCACATGTTCAAGGTCGGCTAGACTAAGACAATTCGGATCAACAGCCAGGAAAGGCGGCTATCTTTCCTCCCCAGGGAGTGACATTCCAAAATGGCTCAGAAAGTGACTTCCCTAAATGGCGCCGACAAAGAGCCAATGAAGCCGTCGCGGGACATCGGCCGGCTCATCGAGATCATGGCGGTGCTGCGCACGCCCGGTTCCGGCTGCCCCTGGGACCTCGAGCAGACCTTCGAGACCATCGCGCCCTATACACTCGAGGAAGCGTATGAAGTGGCCGACGCAATCGCGCGCGGCGACCTCGATCACCTCAAGGACGAGCTCGGCGATCTGTTGCTCCAGGTCGTTTTCCACGCCCGCATGGCCGAGGAGCAAGGCACCTTTGCTTTCGGCGACGTCGTTGAGGCGATCACCACCAAACTGATCCGACGGCATCCGCACGTCTTCGGCGATGAGCACGGCAAGACCGCCGAGGCGGTCGAAGGCCTCTGGGAACGCATCAAGGCTCAGGAACGGGCCGAAGCGAGCGCCGGACGCGGCGAGGAGCCGCAAGGTGCCCTGGCGGGCGTGCCGGTTGCCCTGCCCGCGCTGACGCGCGCGCTGAAGCTCCAGAACAAGGCCGGCCAGGTCGGCTTCGACTGGAACGACCCGCGTGCGGTGCTCGCCAAAATTCGCGAAGAGGCCGACGAGATCGAGGCCGCCCTCGACGCGCGCGATGACACGCACGCAGCGACCGAGGTCGGCGACCTGCTGTTCGCCGCCGTCAATCTGGCGCGGCATCTCCGCGCCGATCCGGAGGGCATCCTGCGCGCGACCAATCGCAAGTTCGAGCGGCGCTTCGCCTCGATCGAGCGGGCACTGGCCGCCCAAGGCAAGACGCCCAAGGATGCCACTCTGGCAGAGATGGATGCACTCTGGGATGAAGCGAAGGCGGAGGAAAAGGCGAAGCCGTCAACGTAAGAGCCGCGGCTTCTCGGGTCTTATGGTCGGCTTGTCCCAGCCGTCCCGCTTAGTCGACACCGTGCCGTCCCAAGCGAGGTCGCCGGGACAGGCCCGGTGACGACACGTCATATCGCCGCGTATTTCCGCCGCACGATTTCGGCGTTCTTCGGATCGGCGCGCACGGTGACCGCGAGGCGGCCGTCCTCGCTCATTTCGCGCGTCAAAACCTCGGAATGTCGGTAAAGCCACGCCAGCCCAGCCCCGTCAGCCGGATCGATCGACAGCGACAAGGTCTGCCGCCCCTCGCCCAGCCGGCGCTCAATCGCTGTAATCAGCGCGCCAATGCCCTCGCCGCCCAGCGCCGACACCATCACCGGGCGATTTTCCGTCCCTCGCCGTTCGGCGAGATTGGTCACTTGCGCGCGCGCATCAGGATCGAGCCGGTCAATCTTATTCCACACTTCGATCAGTCGCGGATCGGTCGGTGCAATGCCGAGTTCGCCGAGCACCGTCTCGACATCGTGCGACTGCGCCGCGGCGTCTTCGTGCGCGATGTCGCGCACGTGCAGGATGGCGTCGGCCGAGATCACCTCTTCAAGCGTCGCGCGGAACGCGGCGACCAGCATAGTCGGCAGGTCGGAGATGAAGCCGACCGTGTCGGAGAGGATGACGCGGCTGCCGCGCGGCAGATCGACCGCGCGCAAAGTCGGATCGAGCGTGGCGAACAGCATGTCGGCCGACAGCACGGTCGCCTGCGTCATGCGGTTGAACAGCGTCGACTTGCCGGCATTGGTGTACCCGACAAGAGCCACGATCGGATACGGCACGCGTTTGCGGCTGTCGCGATGCAGTTTGCGGGTGCGCTTGACCCTCTCCAGTTCGTCCTCGATGCGCGCGATGCGCTCCTCGATGACGCGCCGGTCGGCCTCGATCTGCGTCTCACCCGGGCCGCCGAGAAAGCCGAAGCCACCGCGCTGCCGCTCGAGATGGGTCCACGCGCGCACAAGGCGTGTCTTCTGGTAGCTCAAATGCGCCAACTCGACCTGAAGCGCGCCTTCGCGCGTGCGCGCGCGGCGGCCGAATATTTCAAGAATGAGGCCGGTGCGGTCGATGACCTTGGCGCCCCAGGCCTTCTCGAGGTTGCGCTGCTGCACCGGCGACACCGGGCAGTCCATGATCACGACCGACGCTTCGAGGCTTTTCACGAGCCCCGCGATCTCGTCGACCTTGCCGCCACCGATGTATGTCGCCGGCCGGATCGCACCGAGCGTGACGAGCCCGTGCTCCACCACATTCAAATCGATCGCGCGTGCGAGCCCAATCGCCTCCTCGAGACGCGCTTCCGGCGTGCGCGCACCGACATCGCGCGCGGCGGCAACGCGCTGCGACGATTGCTTCAGCCAGGGCTCGATGACGATTGCGCGCCCGGTCTCCGTCCCCGGTGTGCTGGGGGTCAGGCGGTCGGCGCGCTGCTCACGACGGCGTGGTTCCAATCAGACCTTGTCTCCGCCGGCCTCTTCCCCGCCTTCAAATAACTGAATGGGGTGGCCGGGCATGATGGTCGAGATCGCGTGCTTGTAGACGAGCTGGGAATGCCCATCGCGCCGCAGCAGCACGCAGAAATTATCGAACCATGTCACAACGCCTTGCAGCTTAACTCCGTTCACGAGAAAGATCGTGAGCGGGATTTTGGCTTTGCGGACGTGATTGAGGAATGTGTCTTGTAGATTTTGCGCACGATCGGCTGCCATGGCCGTGTTCCGTTTTATGCCCGTGTCTTTCGCACGAGACCTTCGTTGCCGGTTCTTCTTTTGCCTGCGGATAGACCGCCTGCCCCGCTTGGTCCCACAACCCAGCGGCATTAGCCCGGAAAGATCGTATTAGATGGTACCGCCGCCCACCGTGCAAGCGCTAGTTGGGCAATCGGGCCTCAAGCCGCTGAAGTTTATCGGATTCCGGCGTCCGGCAACGACCGGTCAAGCCTGCAACATGGCTGCCTTCAGGCTATTTCCGCGTGTCGATAGTAGTCCCGACGTAGGCTGCTGGTGATCAACCCCGGGGCGCCATTGCCGACCGGACGGCCGTCGATCCTCACGACCGGCATGACGATCTGGCTCGCCGACGTGACGAAGGCCTCCCGCGCCGTATAGGCCTCCTCGACCGTGAAGGGCCGTTCTTCGACATTGAGGCCTTGCGCCTTCAATTCGTCCATGACGACAGACCGCGTGATGCCGGGCAGGATGCCGGTATCGAGAGGGCGGGTGACCAGCACACCGTCGCGGCTGACGATCCAGGCGTTCGACGAGGCGCCCTCGGTGACGCACCCTTTCGCATCGACCATCCACGCCTCGCGGGCCCCCTTGTCGCGCGCGGTCTGCTTGGCGAGCACATTCGGCAACAGCGCCACCGATTTGATGTCGACGCGCTCCCAGCGAATATCGGGATCGTGATGACGGATATGCCCTGCTCGGCCTGCCTTTCGAGCCCGGCGCGATCGAAGCTGCGCGAGGTGACGACTACGCTCGGCGACGTGTCCGGCGGTGGGAATGGAAAATCGCGCGGCGCGACGCCACGCGTGACCTGAAGATAGACGATGCCGTCGCGCACGCGGTTACGACGCACGGTCTCACGCAGCACATGCGAGAGGGCCTTCGCCGACATCGGCCGCGCAATCCGCAATTCGCGTAGCGAGCGGTCGAGCCGGGCCATGTGCCTGGTCTCGTCGACCAGCCGGCCTCCCCTCACCTCGCAAACCTCGTAGACGCCGTCAGCGAATTGATAACCGCGATCCTCGATCGACACGGCTGCTTCCGCGTGCGGCAGATAGCGGCCGTTCACATAGGCAATGCGTGACATGAAGGTGACTTATCCGATTCCCAGTGCCTTGAGCTTGCGGTGAAGCGCCGAACGCTCCATGCCGACGAATTCGGCGGTGCGCGAGATGTTGCCGCCAAAGCGGCTGATCTGCGCCACCAGATACTCCCGCTCGAACACCTCGCGCGCGTCGCGCAAAGGCATGCCCATGAGTTGTTCGCCGCCATTTCCATTCGGCATTGACGGGACCATCGAGCCGACATCGGGCGGCAGCATCGATGCGTCGAGCACTGCATCGGGCTCACCGCCCGCGAGGATCAACAAACGCTCAATGTTATTGCGAAGCTGCCGGACATTGCCCGGCCAGTTATGCGACTGCAACACGGCCATGGCGTCCTCGCCGATGCGCCGTTTCGGCAGCCCGGTCGCCTGCGATATCTGGTCCATGAAGTAGTCGACCAAATCGGAAATGTCCTCGCGCCGCTCGGCGAGCGGAGGCACACGGATCGGTACGACCGAAAGACGGTGGTAAAGGTCCTCGCGGAAGCGGCCCTCGGCGATTAGGGCCTCGAGGTTGCGCGAGGTCGACGACACGATGCGCACGTCGACCGAGAGCTTGGCCGTGCCGC
>DATCFB010000223.1:0-10736 GCA_036509755.1 Pseudolabrys sp.
GCCTCGGTGCGGGAGAAGCCCTTGTCGCCGACCGTGGTGGCCGCCGCGACGCGCAGGCGGCCCTGCTCGTCCTTGCAGGCGTTCGGATTGGCGACCGCCTTCTCGATGTCCTTGACGGTGATCAGGCCGACGCAGCGATACTGGTCGTCGACGACGAGCAGCTTCTCGATCCGGTGATGGTGCAGCAGGCGCTTGGCTTCGTCCTGGCTGACGCCCTCGCTGACGGTGATGAGCTTTTCCTTGGTCATCAATTCGGCAACGCGCTGTCGCGGATCGTGAGCAAAGCGCACGTCGCGATTGGTCAGGATGCCGACGAGCTTGCCGGGCGCGCCGTTGCCGCCTTCGACCACCGGGATGCCGGAGATGTGGTTCTCCTTCATCAGGTCGAGCGCTTCTTGCAGCGTCGCCTGCGGGCCGATGGTGAGCGGGTTCACCACCATGCCGCTCTCGAACTTCTTGACCTGCCGGACCTGCGCCGCCTGTTCGTGCGGCTCCATGTTTCGATGCACGACACCGAGGCCGCCGGCCTGCGCCATGGCAATCGCCATCTGGCTCTCGGTCACCGTATCCATCGCCGAGGCGATGATCGGCAAATTGAGCGGAATGGAGCGCGTGATGCGGGAGCGGACGTCCACCTCGCTCGGCAGAACCTCCGACAGGCCGGGCCTGATCAGCACGTCGTCGAAGGTCAGCGCCTCGCGCGGGCTTGCGTTCCTGTTGTCCGCCATTTGCCAACTCCATTACACCTGAACGGGACGCTGCGCCGGCAGTTCAGGCTTAAGATAAGCCTGACGCGGAGATTCCCCACGTCTTTCCGGCCCGCTTTTGGATTGGCGTGGGTCGATATCATGGAGACCCCCTGATTCCTAGGGAATTCGCAAGATGGCTGTTATGAAGTCGGCGGACGCGATGGGCCTTCCTTCGCGACCGCTTCGCGCCTGAAGCCGCCAGCAGATTGCCGCCCGGCCCGCTCCCCCGAGTCGTTCATGATTTTGACGTGTCCGCACCGCTCGACGCTGCCGTTTCTCTGCGGCCAGAGGGCATGCTGATGCGGCCGGACCGGCTCGTGCCGCTGATCGTCGCCACTGCCCTCTTCATGGAGAACATGGACTCGACGGTGATCGCCACCTCGCTGCCGGCAATCGCCGCCGACATCGGTACAAATCCCCTGGCGCTAAAGCTCGCCGTCACCTCCTATCTCCTGTCGCTCGCAGTGTTCATCCCCGCGAGCGGCTGGACCGCCGACCGCTTCGGCGCGCGGACGGTTTTCCGCGCCGCCATCGCGGTCTTTGTCATCGGCTCGATCGGCTGCGCGCTGTCCAGTTCCCTCACCGGTTTCGTCATGGCCCGCATCGTGCAGGGCATGGGCGGAGCGATGATGACGCCGGTCGGGCGCATGGTGCTCGTCCGCACCGTTGCCAAGCGCGACCTCGTCAATGCCATGGCGTGGGTGTCGACGCCGGCGCTCATCGGCCCGGTGCTCGGGCCGCCGGTCGGCGGCTTCATCACCACCTATGCCACCTGGCACTGGATCTTCATCATCAATGTGCCGATGGGCATCCTCGGCATCATCCTCGCCACCCGCTACATCGAAGACTTGCGCGCCGAGAAGCACGCGCCGTTCGATCTCACCGGCATGGTCTTTTGCGGCCTCGGCATCGGCGGGGTGGCATTCGGCCTGTCGGTGCTCGGACTGAACTTTTTGCCTTGGTGGATCGTCGTGGCGCTCATCGGCGGCGGCGCCGTGTTCATCGTCGCTTATCTCGTGCATGCCAGGCGCACGCCTTACCCGGCGCTCGACCTGACGCTGTTCCGATTGCCGACCTTCTTCACCAGCGTCGTCGGCGGCTTCATGTTCCGCATGGGGGTCGGCGCGCTGCCGTTCCTGCTGCCGCTGATGCTGCAGATCGGCTTCGGGATGACGCCGTTCCAGTCCGGCCTGGTCACCTTCGCCTCCGCCGTCGGCGCCATGACCATGAAGATGGCGGCGACGCGCATCCTGCGCAGCTTCGGCTTTCGCATGGTGATGCTGACGAACGCGATCATCAGCGCGGCCTTTCTCGCCGTCTGCGCGACATTCACGCAGACCACCCCCGCGGCGCTGATGTTCGGCCTGCTGCTGATCGGCGGCTTCTTCCGCTCGCTGCAATTTACCAGCATCAACACGCTGGCTTATGCCGACGTCGAGCCCTCGCGCGTCAGCCGCGCCACCGCGCTGGTCAGCGTCGCGCAGCAATTGGCGATCTCGGCGGGGGTTGCCTTCGGCGCACTGGCGGTCGAACTCACGGTGCATTTCCGCGGAGAAGGCGCGCTCAGCGCGCACGACTTCCAGCCCGCCTTTATCGCGGTCGCGACCATTTCCGCGCTGTCGGTCCTGTTTTTCGTTCGGCTTTCGCCGCATGCGGGCGCCGAATTGTCGAACCGCACGCATTTGCGCGACCAAGCGGAAGAAAAAAGCGCGGCATGACGCACGCGTTACGAATTTGATTCAAATTTTAGATATTAACTATGTTGCGAGCTTGGACCGAAGAATTCGATTGCAACGCTCGATGTGATGGACCTGAATATGGTTAATCCGTATTGTTAGCGGACGATCTTAATTCGGGTGGACGTTTGATGCGTGAGCGAGCGACAGCATGGCTGATCAGGATCGCAAGTCTTGCGGCGATCGCCATTGCCGCGAGCACGTCGGTGGCGACGGCGGCGGGAACGCGCGACCTGCGTGACTGCGCGACGCAGACGCCGAGCCTCGCCGATCAGCGCATCGCCGCCTGCACTAACCTCTTGAATTCCGGCCGCCTGCGCGGCAAGCCGCTCGGCGTCACTTACGACCTTCGCGGCCTCGCCTATCTCGATCGCGGCGACGTTCCGCACGCCATCACCGACCTCAACAACGCCGTTCAGCACGCGCCGGATTTCGCCCCCGCCTATCAGAATCGCGGCAACGCCTGGTACGCGCGCGGCAATTTCGGTCAGGCGCTCGCCGATTACGACGCGACCATCAAGCTCGATCCCAATTCGCCATCGCCCTACATCAACCGCGCGACCGTGCGCCGCGATCTCGGCTACACCGAAGGCGCGCTGGACGATTACCAGAAGGCGATCAGCCTCGGCTCGAACCACGCCGGCGCCTATCGCGGCCGCGGCGAGTTGTATCTGCGCGCGGGCGACAACGCCAAGGCGATCGCCGACTTCGACCGCGCGCTCAGGCTGGATCCCGACGCATCGACGTTCATGCTGCGCGCCAAGGCGCGCGAGGCGTCGGCCGATCTCAACGGCGCGCTCGGCGACTACCAGGAGGCGGCGCGGCGCGACGGCAAGAACGTCCTTGCCATGACCGCCATCGCCGGCATCTGGCGCAAGCGCGGCGATCTCGACAAGGCGATCGCCATCTACGACCGCGCCATCGGCACCGCGCAGAACCGGCCGGCGACCTACAAGCTGCGCGCCGAGGCCTATGCCGCCAAGGGCGAGCGCAAGAAGGCGATGGACGATATCAGCCGGGCGCTGAAATTCACCTGGACGGCCGATCTCCTGAAGGTGCGCGGCGCGCTGAGGCTCGACGACGGCGACCTCGCCGGTGTGGTGCACGATTCCGACGCCATCCTGAAGCTCGATCCCGGCAGCGCGGCCGCCTTTGCCCTGCGCGGCGCGGCGTTCGCGCGCAACAAGGACTACGCGCACGCCCTGTCCGATCTCGACAAGGCGATCGACGGCGACGGCAAGAACGCGCTCGCCTATGCGGCGCGCGGCCAGATCTGGTTGGCGCGCAAGGACAATGACCGCGCGCTTGCGGATTTCAACAAAGCGGTCGCTCTCGACGACATCAGCCCGGCGCCGTTCCTCGCCCGCGCCTCGATCTACAAGGCGAAGGGCGATGCCGCGAAGGCGGTCGCCGACCTCGATCAGGCGATCAAGCGCGATCCGCGTCCGGCCGACCCCTATTACGATCGCGCGATGCTGGAGAAGGCGTCCGGCAAGAGCGACGATGCGCTGATCGACATCGAGGCCGCGCTCGCGCGCGCACCGGACAATACCAACTGGCGGCTGGCGCGCGCCGAGATCTATCGCGGGTCGGGCGACAGCAAGGGCGCCTTGGCCGACTACGATGCGGTGCTGGCCAAGCAGCCGAAGAACGCGACCGTATTGCAGGCGCGGGCGGCCGTCTTGATGCAGACGAAGAGCTACGCGCAGGCGGCGGAGAATTTCGACCGGCTGGTCGCGCTCGAGCCGAAGAACGCCGCCGCAATCTATCAGCGCGGCCTTGCCTATGAGCAGGCCGGCGAGCGCGACAAGGCGATGAGCGACTATCGCCTCGCGCTGTCGCGCGACCGCCGCATGGGCGATGCGAAAAAGGCGGTCGGCCGTCTCGCCGCGCTTGAGCGCGATGACAAGCGCGACGCGGCGCGCCAGAAGAAGTTCGCGAAACAAGCGCCGGCGCAAGAAACCCCGCATCGGCAGGCGGCGGTGCCGCAGCCGCAAGCGCACCCGGACGTCAAAGTCGAGCCAAAGATTGAGCCCGCCGCCGTTGCCAAAATCGAACCGAAGATCGAGAAGAAGCCGGAGCCTAAAGCCGAGCTGAAGGCAACGGCGAAGCTCGAGCCGAAGCCCGCGGCGACCGGCAGTATCGAGCGCAAGTCGGCACCGGTGCGCGAAGTCTCGGTGCATGCGCGGCCCGAGCATCTGCCGCCGCCGCGCACGGCAAAGAACCGCGCGCAGGAGCAGCGCATTGCCGCACACGAGCGCGAGCAGCGCGAGCTGCGCGCCGAATTCGAGCGCGCCGAACGCGTCTCCGAGCGCCGCCGCGTCCAGCCTGCCCGCACAGTTCGGCGGCCTGCCGTCCGCTATTATCGCGCCGGCGCGCGCGAGCCGAGCTTCAGCCAAGTCTTCCGCTGACCTTCAAACCGTCTTGCCGCCGCGGAAGCCGGTGGCCAGCAGATAAAGCTCGGCCGAATCGGCGCGGCTCGACGGCGGCTTGATGTGCTTGACGCTCGCGAAGTCGCGCTTGAGCCCCGCCAGCAGCGTCGCCTCGGTGCCGCCTTGCAGCACTTTGGCCAGGAAGGCGCCGCCGGGGCTGAGCACCTCGCGGGCGAAATCGGCGGCGAGCTCGACCAGCGCCATGATCTTGAGGTGATCGGTGCGCGCATGGCCGGTGGTGTTCGCCGCCATGTCGGAGAGCACGACGTCGGCTTCGCCGCCGAGCATGTCCTTCAGCCGGTCCGGCGCGCTGGCGTCGAGGAAATCCATCTGCGCGAGTTCGGCCCCCGCCACCGCCTCCATCGACAACACGTCGATGGCGATGACGCGGCCCTTGTCGGGCGCGCCGACGCGCTTGACCGCAACCTGGCTCCAACCGCCCGGCGCCGCGCCGAGATCGACGACGCGCAGGCCCTTCTTGAGCACGCGCGCCTTGTCGTCGATCTCGATGAGCTTGAATGCGGCGCGCGAGCGATAACCCTCGCGCTTGGCCCGAGCGACGTAGGGATCGTTGAGTTGGCGCTCAAGCCAGAGCTTCGACGACAGCGAGCGTTTGCCGGCCGTTTTCACGCGCACCTTGAGGGCGCGAGCGCCGCTGCCGCTTTTGCTCGTCTTCTTCTTGCTCGTTTTGGCCATGGGCGCGTTGCTACACCGTCCGCCGCGCCTTGGGGAGAGACAAAGCGGCCTGCCGCTCACATCGTCGCGGCCTGCTCGCCGCCGCCCCAGGCGCCGTCGTCGCGCATCATCTGCACCAGCATGCCCTCGCGCAGGCCACGGTCGGCGACGCGCAGGCGCGGCGACGGGAAGGCGCGGCGGATTGCGTCAAGGATGGCGCAGCCCGCGAGCACGAGATCGGCGCGCTCGGCGCCGATGCACGGGCTGGCCACGCGCTCGTCGTAGCTCATGGCCAGCAGGCGCTCGACGACGGCGCTGATTTCCGCCGCGCTCATCCAACAGCCGTCGATACGGCTGCGATCGTAGCGCTTGAGGTTGAGATGCACGCCGGCGATCGTCGTCACCGTGCCCGACGTTCCGAGCATGTGAACGCCGCGCAGGCCGTCGCCGCCGTGCTCGCGCACGAACGGCGCGAGCATTGCGCCGACTTCCTCGACCATCGTTTCATAAGACCCGTGCGTGACGTCGATGCCGCCGTGCCGCTCGGCGAGCGTGACCACGCCGGTCGGCAGCGATATCCAGCCGCGGATTCGCGGCAGCGGCGGGCCGCGCCGCATGCGCTGCGAGCGATTGAGCCGCACCACCTCCGAAGAGCCACCGCCGATGTCGAACAGCACGGCGCCCTCGGCCTGCGGATCGATCAACGGTGTGCAGCCGGTCGCAGCGAGGCACGCCTCGGTCTCGCGATCGATGACCTCGAGCGCGAGGCCAAGCTCGTCGGCGACGCGGCGGCGGAAGTCGGCGCCGTTCTCGGCCGCGCGACAGGCTTCGGTGGCGATGAGCCGCGCGCGCGTGACACCGCGGTTCTTCATCTTGGCGCGGCAGACGGCGAGTGCGCCGACGGCGCGGTCCATTGCGGCGTCGCTTATGCGACCGGAGAGCGAGACGCCCTCACCCAGTCGCACAATCCGAGAGAAGGCGTCGACGACGCGGAAGCCGTCACCGGCCGGACGGGCGATGAGCAAACGGCAATTATTGGTGCCGAGGTCAAGCGCGGCATAGGTCGGCCCGCCCCGATCCGCGGACGATCCGGTTTCGGGCCGTTCAGACGACCGCCGACCCCATCGGGCGCGCGCAACGAGCGCGCGATCGAGAGCGGGGTCGAGGCCTGGAATATCTCCGGCCTCGCCGCTCATCCTATCAAAACCTTCCTGCCGCCCTCGACCGCCGCTGTCCGCAGGGGGCGGCATTGTTCCTAGATCGCCGAAAAGTCTAACAGCGCCATCAGGTGACGCAACCCTCGCCCGCTGCCGCCATTCTTGTGCAAGCAGGCGGCGTGCTCTATCTCAGCCGCTTGAGCCCCGCACGCATCTGAAAGCTCCCGGCATGGACGACAGGACGATCGAAGCCACTCTGGCCACGACGAAATTCGGTGTGGGCCAGCCGGTGAGACGAACCGAAGACCCCAAGCTCGTCCGCGGCGAAGGCCGCTATACCGACGATATCAATCTGCCGGGCCAGGCCTATGCGGTGATGGTCCGCAGCAGCAATGCGCACGGTATTATTCGCGGCATCGACACCGCTACGGCGAAGGCCATGCCGGGGGTGCTCGCGGTCATCACCGGGCAGGATCTCGCCGGCTACGGCGGGCTCAAATGCAACCTGCCGATCAAGAGCCGCGACGGCTCACCGATCCGCTATACGCCGCGTCCGGCGCTCGCCACCGACAAGGTACGGTTCGTCGGCGATCCGGTCGCTTGTGTCATCGCCAAGACGATCGCGCAGGCCAAGGACGCTGTCGAAGCGGTCACAATCGATGTCGAGCCCCTGCCCGCCGTGATGAGCGCGCGCGCGGCCGCGCAGCCGGGCGCGCCGCAGGTCTGGGACGATGTCCCGAACAATGTCTGCCTCGATTATCACTACGGCGACAGCGAGAAAGTCGCCGCCGCCTTCGCATCGGCCGCGCATGTCATCAAGCTGCCGATGGTCAACCAGCGCATGGTCGTCAATTCGATCGAGCCGCGCGCGGCGATCGGCGAGTTCGACAAGTCGGACGAGAAATGGACGCTGCATTCGTGCAGCCAGGGCGTGTTCGGCCTGAAGAACATGATGCGCGACATTCTCGGCGTGCCGGCCGAGAAGCTGCGCATCCTGACCGGCAATGTCGGCGGCTCCTTCGGCATGAAGGCCGCGTCCTATCCGGAATATGTCTGCATCCTGCACGCAGCGAAGGTGCTCGGCCGCCCGGTGAAATGGACCGACGAGCGCTCGGGCAGCTTCGTCTCCGACCATCACGGGCGCGACTTCGACATGACGCTCGAAGCCGCTTTCGACAAGCGCGGCATCATCCAGGGGATACGGCTGACCGGCTATGGCAACATGGGCGGTTACGTCGCCGCCTTCGGCCCGTTGCTGCCGACTCTCAACGTCACCACGAACAATGTCGGAATGTACCGTACGCCGGTGATGGAAGTGTCGACCAAGTGCGTCCTGACCAACACGACCTTGGTGTCGGCCTATCGCGGCGCTGGCCGGCCCGAGGGCGCCTATCACATGGAACGCATGATGGACTATGCGGCGGCCGAGCTCGGCATCGACCGCCTCGAATTGCGCCGCCGCAACTTCATCCGCGCCAAGGACATCCCGTTCAATTCCGCCGCCGGCATGGTCTACGATTCCGGCGACTTCCCTGGCCTGTTCGACTTCGCGATGGAGTCTGCCGATGTCGCCGGCTTCAAGCAGCGCAAGCGCGAGAGCAAAAAAGCCGGCAAGCTGCGCGGCCTCGGCGTCGGTTGCTACGTCGAGACCACCGCCGCCGGCACCACGGAGATGGGCGGCATCCGCTTCAACGGCGACGGCACCGTCACGATCGTCACGGGCACGCTCGATTACGGCCAGGGCCATGCCGCGCCCTTCGCGCAGATCTTGACGGATAAGCTCGGCGTCCCGTTCGACCGCATCAAGCTCATGCAGGGCGACAGCGATCAGCTCGTCATGGGCGGCGGCACCGGCGGCTCGCGCTCGGCGATGCTGTCGGGCACCGCGATCATGCAGGCGGCCGACAAGGTGATCGACAAAGGCAAGGACATCGCCGCGCAAGTGCTGGAAGCCTCGGCCGGCGACATCGAATTCCGCAACGGCCGGTTCGTCATCGCCGGTACCGACCGCGCCGTCGACATCATGCAACTCGCGGAGCGCGTTCGCGGCGGGCTGAAATTGGCGGACGGCGCCGCCGCCTCGCTCGACGTGTCGCACGTCACCGACCCGGTCCCGGGCACCTTTCCAAACGGCGTGCATATCGCCGAGGTCGAGATCGATCCGGAAACCGGCAATGCCGACGTGGTGAAGTACACCGCCGTCAACGACTTCGGCACCGTGGTCAATCCGATGCTGGTCGAGGGCCAGACCCAGGGCGGTGTCGTGCAGGGTCTCGGCCAGGCGCTGCTCGAGGGCGCGATCTACGACGCCGAAGGCCAACTCCTGACCGGCTCGTACATGGATTACGCGATGCCGCGCGCGCACAACGCGCCGAACATCGCTGTGCTCAATCGCGGCATTCCGACCAAGACCAATCCGGTCGGCGCCAAAGGCTGCGGCGAAGCCGGCTGCTCCGGCGGCCTGCCGACCGTCGCCAACGCGGTGATCGATGCGCTGGCGGATTTGGGCATCCGCGATCTGCCGATGCCGATGACGCCGGCGCGCATCTGGCAGGCGATCGATCAGGCGAAGCGGAAGAGCGCGTAATAGTTCGCCGCCGCCGGGCTCGAGACCACATGACGCAGGCGATCGACGCAATTGCAGCTCCGCGCTCGCCGCATCTGCGGATCGTCGGGGTGGTCAGCGCCGCTCACTTTGTCTCGCATTATTATATTCTCCTGCTGGCACCGCTGATGCCGTTCGTGCGCGACGAATACGGCGTCAGCTACACCGAGATCGGGCTCGCCTTTGCCGCTTTCAACGTCGTCTCCGCCCTGCTGCAGACGCCGGCCGGCTTTCTCGTCGACAGGCTCGGTGCGCGCATGCTGCTCATCGCCGGCCTGCTGATCAGCGCCATCGCCTTCGCATTGGTCGGCGTTGTGCACTCGTTCTGGGTTCTGGTCGCGATGTTCGGCCTTGCCGGGGTCGGCAACACCGTTTTTCACCCCGCGGACTACACTCTGCTGTCACAGCACGTGCCATCCGCGCGCATCGGCCAGGCCTTCTCGGTGCATACCTTCGCCGGCATGCTCGGCTCGGCGGTGACGCCGCCGGCCGTGCTGGCGATGCAAGCGATGTGGGGTTGGCGGGGCGCCATGATCGGCTCGGCGGTGCTTGGACTGATCGCCGCCGCGCTGCTCATCGCCGTGCGGGACCGCAAGCCGCCGCGTCCGGCACCGCGCCAGCCTCCGGCCGCGAGCGACCGCACCGACTGGCAGGTCCTGATGTCGGCGCCGATCCTGCTCAGCCTCGGCTTCTTCATGCTTCTGGCGATGATGAACGCCGGCATCAGCAATTATTCGGTTGTCGCCTTCGGCGCACTTTTCGGTACGCCGGTCGACACCGCCAACGCGGCGCTGACCGGCTACCTTTTGCTGATGGCGGTCGGCGTGCTTGCCGGTGGCCTTCTGGTCGGCCGTACGCGCCGGCACAGCCTCGTGGCGAGCCTGGGGCTCGGCGCGGCGGCGGCCTTTACCGTGCTGTTCGCCGAGATCGAACTCGGCCCCGTCGCCCTGATCGCGGCCATGTCCCTGGCCGGCTTCTTCTCCGGCATCATCATGCCCTCGCGCGACATGATCGTGCGGGAGGTGAGCCGGCCGGCTCGTTCGGCAAGGTGTTCGGCTTCGTCACCACCGGCTTCAATATCGGCGGCATCGTCGCGCCCCTGATTTTCGGCGCGATCATGGACCACGGCAGCCCGCGGCTCGTGTTCCTGACGGTGGCAGTCTTGACCGTGGCGGCCATCGCGACGGTTGCGACGCGCCCGGGCCGTCCGGCCGCGGCGTGAGGCGGGATCCGGCCCTGTCAGGACTTGCCAAATCGGCCGTTTTGGCCCATCTGAGGGCCACCGCGAGCCGTTCAGGCCGAGCGCCTTGGGGAATGGTGTAACGGTAGCACAACAGACTCTGACTCTGTTTGTCTAGGTTCGAATCCTAGTTCCCCAGCCA
>DATCFB010000224.1:0-5696 GCA_036509755.1 Pseudolabrys sp.
GCGCGAGAACCAATGCGAAATGTCGGCCATCAGCGGGCCGAACGTCGCCGAGCAGCCGAAGCCCAAGAGCGTATGCGCCAGCGCGACCAGCGTGAGGCTCGGCGACAGGCCGACGCAAACATAGCCAATGGCGAGTGAGACGGTGCCAAGCGCCAGCGGAACGAGGATGCCGAAGCGGTCGGCGAGGCGGCCGATGATCACGCCGCCGCCGGCGAAGCCGATCATCGCCATCGTATAAGGCAGTGAGGCCGCCGCGCGGTCGACGCCGAAATCGGCCTGGATGGCCGGCAACGCCACGACCACCGACCACATCCCGACGCCACCGACCGCGGACAAGGCCACGGCGACGGCCAGGCGCAGCCAGGCGTAGGCGGATTCGATCTCGGTGGCGGGCGCGTGGCCAGTAGCGGCGGTCATGAGGAACAACCCGGCTTGCCGGCCCGTGTAACACACCTACCCGAAGCCGGGCATCACCTCGTGCACGAACAAACGACTCGAATGGAATGCATCAGCACACTTCATGTCGCCGAACATTCATGTGGCCAGAGCTTCACCGCGGAGGGAGAGCGCGGCGCGCCCGACCCCTCGCCCTTGTCATACGGCGCGCCTATTGTGGTGGTCCCCTGAGTCGCGCGAACCTCAAGGACCGATGGACCCCCTTAATCTTCCCCGCCCCGCCTGGATGACCGAAGACCTGGTCCTTCTGGAGGAACAATCCCGCCGCTTTATCGCCGACCAATTCGTGCCGCATCTCGACCGCTGGCACGAAAAGGGCGCCTACGAGCGGGAGGTCTGGACCAAGGCCGGGCAGGCCGGCCTGCTGTGCGCGGCGATGCCGGAGGAATACGGCGGCGCCGGCGGCAGCTTCGCGCATGAGGCGGTCATCAATCGCGAATATTCGCTGGCCGGCTTCGACACGTTCGGCGCGCCTCTGCACTCGGGCATCGTGGCGCCCTACATCCTGCATTACGGCACCGAGGAGCAGAAGAAGCGTTGGCTGCCGAAGCTCGCAACCGGCGAGCTCATCGGCGCCATCGCTATGACCGAGCCGGGCACCGGCTCCGACTTACAGGGCGTGCGCACCAAGGCCGAGAAGTCCGGCAACGGCTACGTGCTCAACGGCTCGAAGACCTTCATCACCAATGGCCAGCACGCCAACCTGATCGTCGTCGTCGCAAAGACCGATCCGAAAATGGGCGCCAAGGGCGTCTCGCTGATGGTGGTGGAGACCGACGATGCGCTGGGTTTCCGCCGCGGCCGCAAGCTCAAGAAACTCGGCATGGATTCGGCCGACACCTCTGAGCTGTTCTTCGAGGACGTTCGTCTGCCGGCCGAAAGCCTGCTTGGCACAGAGGAAGGGCAGGGCTTCTATCAGCTCATGAAGGAATTGCCGCAGGAGCGGCTGATCGTCGCTGTGCACGCCGTGGCGATGATGGAACGGGCGGTGGCACTCACTGCCGACTACGTCAAGCAGCGGTCCGCCTTCGGAAAAAAGATCATCGAATTCCAGAACACTCAGTTCGAGCTCGCGGCCTGCAAGACCGAGGCGACCATTGCCAAGGTCTTCCTCGACCACTGCATCGGGCAGCACATCGAGGGCAAGCTCGACACGGTCACCGCCTCGATGGCCAAGTACAAGCTCAGCGATACTTTGGGCGAAGTGCTCGACCGCTGCCTGCAATTGTTCGGCGGCTACGGGTTCATGGACGAATATCCGATCTCGCGGATGTACCGCGACGCGCGCGTGTTGCGCATCTATGCGGGAACCAACGAGATCATGAAGCTCTTGATCGCGCGGAGTTTGTAGTTTCACCTCTCGCGATTGCAGTGAGAGGGAGAAGTGGAGACGCCCATGCCCGACGCATTCATCTTCGACGCCGTGCGCACGCCGCGCGGACGCGGCAAGGCCGACGGTTCGCTGCACGAGGTGACCGCCCTTAGCCTTGCGGCACAGGCGCTCGGCGCCATCAAGGACAGGCACGATTTCGATCCCGGCGTCGTCGACGACGTGGTGATGGGCTGCGTCGATCCGGTTGGGGAGGCCGGCGGCGACATCGCCCGCGTCGCGGCTTTGGTCGCCGGCTATGGCGACGGCGTGCCCGGCGTGCAGATCAACCGCTTCTGCGCCTCGGGCCTGGACGCGGTGAATTTCGCTGCCGCCGAGGTGATGTCCGGCCAGCACGACATGGTGATTGGCGGCGGCGTCGAATCGATGAGCCGCGTCGGCATCGGCGCCTCCGGCGGCGCATGGTCGATGGACCCGACCATCGCCGTGGAGCACTACTTCCTGCCGCAGGGCATTTCAGCCGATCTGATTGCGACGAAATACGGCTTCTCGCGCGACGACGTCGATGCCTACGCGGTCGAGAGCCAGAAGCGGGCGGCCAAAGCTTGGGAAGAAGGCCGCTTCAAGAATTCTGTCGTGCCGGTCAAGGACGTCAATGGTCTGACAATCCTCGCGCGCGACGAGCACATGCGGCCGACGACGACAATGCAGTCATTGGCGCAGTTGCAGCCGTCTTTCGTGCAGATGGGCGAGATGGGCGGCTTCGACGCGGTCGCCGTACAGAAACATCCCGAGATCGAGCGCATCGATCACGTGCACCACGCCGGCAACTCCTCCGGCATCGTCGACGGTGCCGCCGCGGTGCTGATCGGCACCAAGGAGGCGGGCCAGCGTGCCGGACTGAAGCCGCGCGCGCGCATCAAGGCATTCGCCAATATCGGCTCGGAGCCGGCGATCATGCTGACCGGCCCGATCGACGTGACGCAAAAGGTCATGAAGAAGTCAGGCATGAGCATGGCCGACATCGACTTGTGGGAATTGAACGAAGCCTTCGCCTCGGTCGTGTTGCGCTACATGCAGGCGCTCGACATCCCGCACGACAAGATCAACGTCAACGGCGGCGCTATCGCCATGGGCCATCCCTTGGGCGCCACCGGCGCAATGATCCTCGGCACCGTGCTCGACGAACTGGAGCGTTCCGGCAAGGAGACGGCGCTGGTGACGCTCTGTATCGGCGCCGGCATGGGCACCGCGACGATCATCGAAAGAGTTTGAGTTCTTTAACCTCCCCACAAGGGGAGGGCGAAGAAGGAGAAGTGCGTTAGATGCCCAAGGTCGACCTTGCCAAGGTGCCGGTGCGGAGCGGCGCCGGATATCCCGCTCAATTTCAGGCCGCGCACAAGGAGCGCCACAAGCAGGCGCTCGGCGACGCCGCCGGCATCAGCCAGTTCGGCGTTAATGTCACGCGTATCGGCCCCGGCGCGGCGTCGGCGTTGCGGCATTACCACGAGCAGGAAGATGAGTTCATCTACATGCTCGAGGGCGAACTGGTGCTGATCGAGAACGACGGCGAGATGGTGCTCAAAGCCGGCGACGCGGCTGGCTTCAAGGCCGGCAGCGGCAACGCGCATTGCCTCGTCAACCGCTCGGACAAGGATGCCGTTTATCTCGAAGTCGGCACGCGTGCCCCGCAGGAGCGGGTACATTATCCCGATGACGACCTTCATCTTCAACGTGACGGCAAGGGCGCCCGCTGGCTGCACAAGAGCGGCGAGCCGTGGGCGTGACGTGAACGACTAACAGCCGAGGCAATCATGGCCAATTTCAAATTCGACGTCGACGCCGACGGTATTGCGCTGATCACCTGGGACATGCCGGGCCGGTCGATGAACGTCATCAACTCCGAAACGACCGCGGAGCTGTCCGCCATCCTCGACAAGATCGTTGCCGACACCGCGATCAAGGGCGCGATCGTCACCTCGGGCAAGGACGCGTTCTGCGGCGGCGCCGACCTCACGATGCTCGAGCGCATGGCCGGGGTCTATGCCGAGAAATTGCGCCGCGAGGGCGAGGAGCCGGCGGCGGCCTATGTGTTCGAGGAAAGCCGCAAACTGTCGCAGCTCTACCGGCGCATCGAGACCTGCGGCAAGCCGTGGGTCTGCGCGCTCAACGGTACGGCGATGGGCGGCGGCTTCGAACTCGCGCTCGCCTGTCATCAGCGCATCGCCGCCGACAATCCAAAGACGCGGCTCGGCCTGCCGGAGGTCAAAGTCGGCCTGTTTCCGGGTGCCGGCGGCACGCAACGTGTCGCGCGCATCCTGCCGCCCGCCGACGCGTTGCAATACCTGCTCAAGGGCGACCAGCTCAAAACCGACCGCGCCAAGGCGATGAAGCTGATCGACGCAGTGGTGCCCCCGGCCGATCTCATCAAGGCGGCGAAGGACTGGATCAAGGCAGGCGGCAAGGCCGTCGCGCCGTGGGACGAGAAGGGCTTCAGGCTGCCCGGCGGCCTGGTCTGGTCGAAATCCGGCATGATGACCTTCACGCCGGCGAACGCGATCTATCGCCGCGAGACTTATGATAATTACCCCGCGGCACGCGCGATCATGCAGGTCGTCTACGAAGGGCTGCAACTCGACATGGACAGCGCGCTGCGCGTCGAGTCGCGCTGGTTCGCCAAGATCGTGCGCTCGAAGGAAGCGGCGGCGATGATCCGCTCGCTGTTCGTGTCGATGCAGGAATTAAACAAGGGCGCGCGGCGGCCGCCGAACCAGCCGCCGAGCGCGCTGAAGAAGATCGGCATCGTCGGTGCCGGCTTCATGGGCGCCGGCATCGCGCAAGTCACCGCCGCGGGCGGGCTCGACGTCGTGCTCATCGACCGCGACCAGGAGACGGCGGACAAGGGCAAGGCCGGCCTGCACAAGGCGCTGACCGACCGCGTCAACAAAGGCCGCATGAAGGGCGCCGAGCGCGACGCGCTGCTGGCCAAAATCGCGACCACCTCGGACTACAGCGCGTTGAAGGACTGCGACCTTGTCGTCGAAGCCGTGTTCGAGGACCGCAAGGTCAAGGCCGACGTCATCGCGAAAATCCAGGCAGTCATCCGCGACGACGCCATCTTCGCCTCCAACACCTCGACGCTGCCGATCACGTCGCTTGCCGCCGAGTTCAAGGATCCCAAGCGCTTCATCGGCATCCACTTTTTCTCGCCGGTCGCCTTGATGATGCTGACCGAGATCATCGTGGGCAAGGAGACCGGCGACCGCGCGCTGGCCGTCGCGCTCGACTTCGTCCGCGCCATCAGGAAAACGCCGATCGTGGTCAACGATACGCGCGGCTTCTATGCCAATCGCTGCGTGCTCAACTACATCCAGGAAGGCCACTTGATGCTGCTGGAAGGCGTGCCGGCGGCGATGGTAGAGAACACCGCGCGCATGGCCGGCATGCCGGTCGGGCCTCTGTCGCTCAACGACGAGACCGCGCTCGATCTCGGCCTCAAGATCGTGCGCGCGACCGAGCACGATCTCGGCGCGAGCGCCATCAATCCGCGGCAGAAGAAACTTTTGGAGACCATGGTCGAGAAGCTCGGCCGGCTCGGCCGCAAGAACGGCAAGGGTTTCTACGATTATCCGCAGGGTCAGCCGAAGCGGCTGTGGCCGGACCTCGCTGAACTCCTGCCGAAAAAGCTCTCCGACGAAGAGGTCGCAGCACTCGACGTCAACGAGCTCAAGCAGCGCTTCCTAGTGGTGCAGGCGGTCGAGGCCGCGCGCACCTTCGAGGAGAAGGTGGTCACCGACGTGCGCGAGGCCGATGTCGGTTCGATCCTCGGCTTTGGTTTCGCGCCGTTCACCGGTGGCACCTTGTCGTACATCGACATGATGGGCGTGAAGGTCTTCGTCGATCTCTGCCG
>DATCFB010000225.1:0-2110 GCA_036509755.1 Pseudolabrys sp.
TAGGTGGTGATCGCGGTGCGCGACAGCTTGCGTCCGAGCGCCACCGGCGAGCGGGCCGCGCGGAATGCGGCGATCTCGGCGGAGCCGTAGAGGTTCTCGTTGACGCCGTAACGGATGGTGCGCGCATCGTCGCGAAAGACGGCGTCGAGCACGGCGACATCGTTCGTGACGAGCGCCTTTTCGTAGCGCTCGAAGGCGGCGGTCACTTCGGCCACGACGTCCGGCAGATCGATATCCATTGCTCTCCCCCTTTTTTGGACTTCATCGCATACGTCACGCGGGCCCCGACGGCCAGCGCCAATGAAGCAGCCACCCGAGCGCGTCGGGAAGCGTCAGCAGATGCTGTACGTCGTCGACGCTCACCGACAGCGCCACCGCACCGGCGAGCGAGAGCAGCGTGCCGGCGACGATGCGGCCGCCGAAGACTTCGTGCTTGGGGTTGATGATCCAGCCGAAATAGATGCGAAAGATGAGGGACAGGCGCTGGATCGGCGTCACAACCGACACCGGCGCGACGGCAAGCGCCATGTAGCGCGTCATCTGCGACAGCGCGACCAGGATGCCGGAGAGCACGAACCATCGCGCCGAGACGCGATCCATCGCGCGGAATTCGGTCCAGCGCCCGGGGAGGAGCAGCGTCACCGCGATCGTGGCCGTTCCCGCCAGATACGAGACGAAGCCACCGGCCACGCCGACGCCGATGCCCTTCCGCTCGAATGCCATGCCGATCAGGATCGGGCTGAGCCCAAAGGCGACCGCCGAGAGCAGCGCGTAAAGATAGCCTTCGGCATAGTCCGGCGTGAACGTTGTCTCCCTTGGGGTGACCGCGGGCCTCTCGCGGCGCTTCCGCTGCGGCCTCAAGGTCAGCGCCGGACCGGCGACCACCAACACGATGCCGATCAGCCGCAGCAGCGTCAGCGGCTCGTGCAGCCAGAGCACCGCCAGCGCGAGCGTGATGATCAGGCTGTATTGCTGCACAGGCGCGACCAAATTCGCGCCGATCGCTTTGGTCGCCCGATAATTGCAGTAGCGGCCCCCGGCGAAATGAATGACTCCGGCGATGACCAATAGGACCCAACTGCGCGCGTCGAAAGCGACCAACGCCGCGAAACCGCCGGTCGGCAGCATCGCCAGCACAAAGATCGGCAGCGCGATGGGAAGGCTGATGCCGACTGCCTGCAACACCGTGCCGGACAGCACGCCGCGCCGCACACTGGCATTGGCATAAGCGAAGGTCACCGCCGACAGCAGCGCCAGGAATCCGCCGAGCATGATCCTCCCCGAAGCGGCGGCGGCCGGTCACGACTGCGGGCGCTCTTGCGCACCTTAATGCGCCGAGCGCGAAGCCGGGCGCAAGGCTGCTCTGCACGTGGGGAGGCATCTTTCGCAGACGCGAAAGACAATCGCGTCGCGGCTCATGCTAGCGTGCCGGCAGAAGTTTGAAACAAGAGCGCGACGATGGCCGCACCCTTCCCTCCTGCCGGCTCCGCCGATTGCCATGTGCATGTAATCGGCCCGAAGACGCGATTTCCGCTGGCGAAGAACCGCACCTACACGCCGATGGACGCGCCGACCGCGAATTTGGCGGCCATGCTGAAGCGGCTCGGCCTCGACCGTGTCGTCCTGGTGCAGCCAAGCTTCTACGGCACCGACAATGCCTGCATGCTCGACTGCATGGCGGCGCTGCCCAATTCGCGCGGCGTCGCCGTGCTGCCGGACGAGATGCCCGGCTCCGAGCTCGACGACTTGCACCGGCGTGGCGTGCGCGGCCTGCGCGTCAATATCGCGACCGCCGGCATCTCCTCACTCGATGCGATGCGCGACGGAATCGCCGCTACGGCGAAGCTCTGTGCCCGCAACGGCTGGCACGTGCAAATCTTCGTGCCCTCCTCGACCATCGCTTCCCTCGCGCCCACGCTACGAGCGCTGCCGGTCGAGACGGTCGTCGACCATTTCGGCCTCATCGCGCCCGGCAGCACAGGCGAAGCGCCCGACATGCTCGTCGCCTTGCTCGAGAGCGGCAAGGTGTGGGTGAAGATATCCGGCGCCTACCGCATTGCGACCGATCCCGCCGACCCGCGCGTCGATCCGCTGGCGCGCCGCCTCGCCG
>DATCFB010000226.1:0-2730 GCA_036509755.1 Pseudolabrys sp.
TTGTAGCCGACCTGGCCGCCGCCCATGATCCCCGACGGGTTTCCGGCGCTGTTGCTGACCTTGCCCCACTCGTATCCGAGATTGAGGCCCGCATAGGCGCCGGCCCAGTTATAGCCGGCTGCCGGCGAGGGGCTGTAGTAAAGCGCCGGACCGCGCGGCAGATCCGCCGCGCTGGCGGCTCCGGCCATCAGAACAGCGGCTGCGGCCGCGATAATGCTGCGTTTCATGACACCCTCCACTTCGTCTGCCGCGCCCTGATGGAAGCGGCGGATTCCCCGTCGTGTCCGGCTTTGCTGTGCGTGCCGCTTGCGGCAATGCGAAGCTGAAAACGGGCCGGACCGTCGGCGAAAGTTCGACTTTTCGTGGAAGATTTATTGAATAGTTCAGGTTAAGCGGTCCTGAATCTGGAAGTAGAGAGTAGTTGTTATTGTTAAAGCTTCGTTATTGCCCAAGGTCTGTTAGGCATCGCTTTACCACGTCCGCTGACGTTCGGTTCACCCTGCACTTGGCTGCCGGACGGGGGAGCGGCGTATAAGGTGATCGTGAGTGTGGCGCCGATGTCGCGGAGGAGGCTTTGGCGCCTTATCTCTCACGGCGGGCAGGGCGGGCCGGTCCCCCGGCGACCCACATTCAGATAAGGCCAAGGATAGAATGGGCCGACCCGGGCCGGGCGCCAGGCTCCCGGGCCGTGCCGAAATGATGAGACGTGATGGACGGCAAGAAAGACATCGATCCGGCGAGCGAAGACTTGCGCGACGAAGACTTGCGCGAGGATGAGTTGCGCGAGGAAGACGAGGAATCTTCGCTGCCCGAGCTCGAACTGGAGGAGGCGCCGGCCGGCACGCTCGCCGCCGGGCGCTCGGTGATCGCACGTTACGCCAAGCTCGCGCCCGCGGCGCCGGGCGTCTACCGGATGTTCGACGCCAAAGGCGACGTTCTTTACGTCGGCAAGGCCAAGAACATCAGGAAGCGCGTGACGAGCTATGCGCGGCCGACCGCTTATGACGCGCGCATCGCCCGGATGGTTGCCGCGACAGTGACGATGGAGTTCGTCACCACCAAGACCGAAACGGAAGCGCTGCTGCTCGAGGCGAACCTGATCAAGCGCCTGCGGCCGCGCTTCAATGTGCTGCTGCGGGACGACAAGTCATTCCCCTACATCCTGATCACCTCGGACCACTGGGCGCCGCAGATCCTCAAGCATCGCGGCGCGCGCGCGCGGCAGGGGCATTACTATGGTCCCTTCGCCAATGCCGGCGCGGTCAATCGCACCATCAACGCGTTGCAGCGCGCCTTTCTGTTGCGCTCCTGTTCGGATTCGTTCTTCGAGAGCCGGACGCGGCCGTGCCTGCTGCATCAGATCAAGCGCTGCTCGGCGCCTTGCACGCGCGAGATCGATTTTTCCGGTTATGGCGAACTGGTGCGCGAGGCCAACGAATTCCTATCCGGCCATAGCCAGATGGTGCAAAAGGAACTTGCGACGGAGATGGATCAGGCCTCCGCCGGACTCGACTTCGAGCACGCGGCCATTTTTCGCGACCGTCTCGCCGCGCTGTCGGCGATCCAGTCGCATCAGGGCATCAATCCGCGTAACGTCGAGGAAGCGGACGTCTTCGCCGTGCATCAGGACGGCGGCTACACCTGCGTCGAAGTGTTCTTCTTCCGCACCGGGCAGAACTGGGGCAACCGCGCCTATTTCCCGAAAGCCGACCGCGCAGTCGAGCCGGATGAAGTCCTCAGCGCCTTCATCGCACAGTTCTACGACGACAAGCCGCCGCCGCGGCTTGCTCTGGTGTCGCATGATTTCGAGGAGCGCGAACTGCTGGCCGAGGCGCTGACGACGAAGGCCGGACGCAAGATCGAGGTCAGCGTGCCACAGCGCGGCGAACGCAAGGAATTGGTCATGCACGCGCTCGCCAATGCGCGCGAGGCGCTGGCGCGCAAGTTCGCCGACACCTCCTCGCAGCAGCGTCTGCTCAATTCGATGACCAAAACGTTCGGATTGCCGCGAGCCCCGAGGCGCATCGAGGTCTACGACAACAGCCACATCGCCGGGACCAATGCCGTCGGCGCCATGATTGTCGCGGGACCCGAGGGTTTCCGCAAAAATCAGTACCGCAAGTTCAACATCCGTTCCGCGGACCTTACGCCGGGCGACGACTACGCGATGATGCGCGAGGTGCTACAGCGCCGTTTTAAGCGGCTCTTGGCGGAAGCGCCGCGTCTGTCGCTCGACGACGCATTCTCCACCGAGCAAAGCGGCCGGGTCGAGTTTGGTGACGATCAGCCCTGGCCGGACTTGTTGCTGATCGACGGCGGGCAGGGGCAGCTTAAGGCCGCCACCGACACGCTTTCGGAGTTGGGCGTCTACGACGTGCCGCTGGTGTCGATCGCGAAGGGGGCCGATCGCGAAGCCGGCCGCGAGACCTTTTTCATGGCGGGCAAAAGCCCATTCAAATTACCGCCACGCGATGCCTTGCTCTACTTCGTCGAGCGATTGCGCGACGAGGCGCATCGGTTCGCCATTGGCTCGCACCGCGCGCGGCGCAAAAAAGATATCCGCGAGGCGGGATTGCAGGAAATTCCGGGGATCGGGCCCACGCGCAAGCGCGCGCTGCTGCGCCATTTCGGCACTGTGAAAGCCATCGAACGCGCATCGCTGCCAGACTTGACGAGCGTGCCGGGAATTAATGCGGAGACGGCGCGAAAGATATATGAGTTCTTCCACGA
>DATCFB010000227.1:0-10788 GCA_036509755.1 Pseudolabrys sp.
TCCGAGCCGTCGCCGGAGACGTCCGAGGCATTGAACACCGGACGAAAGATCTGCTGCACCTCGCGGATATGCTCGCCGATGCAGACCGGCGCGCCGGTCTTCTGCTTGATGTACGGAGCGGCCGAGAGGTGGTCGGCATGCACATGCGTCTCGAGCACGCGGCCAATCTTGAGGGCGAGCCGGGCGGCCTCAGCCAGGATCGCGTCGGCTGCCTTCACGTCAGCTTCGCCGCTCTTGTGGTCGAAATCGAGCACCGGATCGACGACTGCGGCGTCTTTGGTCGCCGGATCCCAGACCAGGTAGCTCACCGTATTGGTCGGCTCGTCGAAAAAAGCCTTGATCTCTGGCTTTGCGGCCGTGGCCATGGGCGCACTCCTTCGGACTCGCCCATCATACCCGATTTGATGCGAAATGAATGCGCCGCACCCCTGCCCGCAAGTCGCTCCGGCAGGTTGCCGTCAGCCCTCGAATTCGATGATCGAGAGGCCGCCATTGTAGTCGGTCGCGTAGACGATCCCGGCCGCGTCCACGAAGACGTCGGCGGACTGGATGACGCGCGTGCGGTTCGGCCGCTTGTCCATCATGCGCGCCGGCGCCGGCGGAACAAGCGCCCCCACCTCTTTCGGAGCGAATGCGTTCGAAATATCGAATACGCGGATGCCGGCATTCTGATAGGTCGCAAAGATGAGCTGCGAGCTGACGAAGCTGCCCGGCCGGTTCTCATGGATGTTGTGCGGGCCGAAATGGCCGCCTTTGGCCCGGTAGTCGGCCTCGGCCGGGCTCGGGCAGGTCGCGATGCTGACCGGGTTTTCACGCACGCGATTGTCGAACACCCAGATCAGCTTCAGCCCGTCCTCCTGATGATCGAGGACCGCTTCGTCGAGCACCACCAGCAGGTCGCGATCATGCAATGGCAGGCAATTGTGGGTGCCCCCTCCGAATGGCGGCGACCAGTTCTTGTGCACGACGAGCTTGGGCTGCGACCGGTCGGCCACGTCGAGCACGACCATGCCCGCGTCGCGCCAGGCCGCGTAAGCCGTGTCGCCATGCACGATCGCATGGTGCAGGCCGTAGCGGCGCGACGTCGGCCATGCCGGCGTCTCGCCGGCCGCCAGGTTCATGCCGGGTATCCACCAGCGGCCGGCCTCGCGCGGGCGCGAGGGGTCGCCCATGTCCACGGTCATGAAGATGTAATCGGTGAAGCCGTCGAGTAGCACCGACGCATAGGCCCAGCGTCCGCCTGTGTACCAGAGGCGATGAATGCCCCCGCCCTCGACCGGCATGAAGCCGATGCGCCGCGGCGGCGCAGGCTTTGAAATGTCGTAGACGGCAAGGCCCGCGCTCCAGTCGCGCGTGCGCTTCGCGTCCGCCGTGCCCACCGTCTTGCCGAGCGCACCGCTGTAATAGGCCCGCTCGTCGGCGAACTCCTGCGCGCCGAACATGTCCTTTGCGTGGATCACCAGCAGGAGATCGTCGTGCGTCTGGAGGTGGATCGTCCAGGTGTTCGGCGGCGCCGGCACATAGGTCAGCGTGCGCAGGTTCTTCGGGTCACGCACGTCGAGCACCGAGAAGCCGCCGGAAAACATGTGCGCGACATAGGCGTGACCGCGGTGGACCATCAGTTGCATGCCGTCGGGTCGGCCGCCCTGATCGGAGTGGCCGATGATGCGCATGCGATGCGCGTAGTCCGGGCGCGGCAAATCGTTCATGTGTAGGCGTCGAGAAAATGCGGCACGGCAATCCAGTCGAGCATCGCACCGTCGGTCTGCAAGAGCTCGTGCATGCGGTGGTCTTCCTCCGTCCGCAGATTGACACCCATATGGGTGCCGAGCTTGCGTCCGTGCATCACGATTTTGTTGCCGAGCGGCTGGCGTTCGGCGTTGTAGGCGGCGAGCGCCGTATCGATGTCTTCGTTCTCGGCAAGGTGCCGGGCGAGCGCCTGCGCATCGGTGCCGGCCTTGGCCATGCCGAAGCCCATATGCGGACGCGCGTTGGCAGCCGCGTCGCCGACCATGGCCACGCGCCCGTAGACGATGGATGGCGCGGTGAAATCATAGATCGGCGTGATGAATGGCTGGGGGATCTTGAGCAGCGCATCGAGCAACGTGTCGGGCAAGGTCGCGCGCGCATCGTGAAGCAGCTGTGCGATCAGGTCCTTGCGTATCAGCGGCGGCGGCACCGAGAATTCGTGCTGCACGCCATTGTCGTCTACGAGCATGTCGCAGAGCTGCGCGGCATCGGCGACGCGGTACCAGATGAAATTGAACCGGCGCCGCCCCGGCGTCAGGTCATCGTTGAAGCCGGCGATCGGATAGGTGATAACTTCCTGGCGCGGCGGCAGGAAGAACGTGAAATACGGGTAGATCTCCCGCAGCGTCTTGTCCGACAGGTCGCTCTCATTCGGCGCGCCGCGCCAGATATAGTAGCCGGCATAGATGGGCTGCACCTCCGGCGCGATCTGGCCGCGCACGCTGGAGCGGATGCCGTCGCCGCCGATGAGGATGTCGGCCTCCTCGATCCGGCCTCCGGAGAAAATGACGCGCACGCCGCGCTCGTCCTGGTCGACGCGTTCGAAATTCCATCCGAGATGATAGCGCCGCTCGTCGATCGTCGTCCGCAGCAGCCGCTGCAGCCGGTCCCACGAGGTGAGAGTTTGCCGTAATTGCCGTTCTTCCGTGATCTTGCCGGATTTGTCGATCGCGATCCGCTTCGGGACTTCGACCCCCAATTGCTCGAGCCCCGCGCCGCAGGCGACGAGCGCCTCGAACAATTCGGGATGGCCGGTGATACCGGCGCCGCGGCCGACCAGTTCGACGCGAGAGCGCTCGTAGACGTCGACGTCCCAGCCGATCCGCCGCAGGAACGCCGCCGAAAACAAGCCCGACATTGAACCGCCGATAATGATCGCCCTGCGGCGTTTGCGCGTAGATTGCGAAGGCGACATCGCGGTCCTTTCCGGCTTCTTTCCGTGACATGCAAGTGTCGACCACCAGTGTAAGCGGCCGCTGTCATTGCGCCAACCGTCGCGAGCGATGGCGCGGCCTGCGAATATCAGTGGGCAATATTTTGAGATGGTCGAAAGACATGGTGGGCAAAGCGCGGTGATGACTACACCACGGTCAAGCCATTGTGCCTCGCGTTGCGCGCCCGCATGATTGCGGTTCAAGGTAATTCTTCAGGACGACGCCATGATCAGGATCGGCATTATCGGGCTCGGCTGGTGGGGCAAGCAGATCGTCACTTGTCTTGCCGACAGTTTGCGCTTCAAGGTTGTCGCGGGCTGCGACATCGACCACAACATGGCAGCGCCATTTGCGCGGTCGCACCCCTTCGATCTGGTCATGGACTACAAGACGCTGGTGAAGCGTCCCGACATCGATGCCATCGCCGTGGTCACGCCGCATCTGTTGCACGAGGAGATGGCGGTGGCGGCCCTCGCTTCCGGCAAGCAGGTGTTCTGCGAGAAGCCGCTGGCGCTGACCGCTGCCAGCGCCGAGCGTATCCTCGAAGCTTGCGCCAAGCGCGGCGGCGTGCTCGGCATCGGACACGAACGCCGCTACGAGCCGGCGATCGAGGAGATGCGACGGCTTCTCGAGTGCGGCGCGCTCGGTCGCGTGCTGCACATGGATGCGAACGTCAGCCACAACAATTTCCGCAATATGGATCCGTCGAACTGGCGGCGCGATCCGCGTCAGGCGCCGGCCGGCGCCTGGACGGCGCTCGGCATCCATCTCGGTGACCTGATGGTCTCCTTCGCCGGTGCGCCGAAGCGGGTCGCCGCGCGCACGGCGTCGCAGATCTTCCCCGCCCCCGCGGAAGACTTTGTCAGCGCCGACATCGATTTCGCAGAAGGCGCGCGCGGCCGCATCACGTGCCTGTCGACGCCGCCGTTCTATGCGCGCTTCACCCTCATCGGGGATCAGGGCTGGGTCGAGGTGCAGGAAGGCGGCAATGTCGACAAAGGCCTGCCGTCGACCTTCGTCCATTGCAAACCGGACGGCTCGCGCGAAAGCCGCAGCTACGCGCCGGTCAATACCGTGCGCATGAATTTTGAAGCCTGGGCCGATGCCGTCGAGGGTCGCGCGCCCTATCGGTTTACGCCCGAGCATCTGCTCGCGAACATCCGCATCCTCGATGCGGTGACCCGCTCAGCCGCGGCTGGCGGACAGCCAGTTGCTCTTTAGTCGCAACAGCGACTAACCGAGTCGAAATCGCGCGGCGGGTGCGCTAAACAGCGCGCCATGCGGAACGAGAAGGAACAAGTCGCCCTCGTCTCGATGGCGGCGTCGGCCGGCCTGACGATCGCCAAGGCGGCCGTCGGGCTTGCCACCGGCTCGCTCGCGATCCTGTCGGAGGCGGGTCACTCGCTGATCGATTTCGGCGCCACGGTGATGACCTATGTCGCCGTGCGCATCTCCGGCAAACCGGCCGACGAGCAGCATCACTACGGTCACGGCAAGGTCGAGGCGATTTCGGCGCTGGCCGAGACGGCGCTGCTATTCCTCCTCTCCGGCATCGTCGTCTGGGAAGCCGCCAAGCGCCTGGCCGCGCACGAAACGCACATCGTTGATGCGACCGTCTGGGCCTTTGGCGTCATCGTCGTCTCGATCGTCGTCGACTTCTTCCGCTCGCGCGCATTGACGCGCGTCGCACGCGCGACTCAGAGCCAGGCCCTCGAAGCCGACGCGCTGCATTTCACCTCCGACCTATGGTCGTCGCTGGCGGTCCTGTGCGGGCTGGTCGGCGTCCACTTCGGCTACACTTGGGCCGATGCCGCGGCGGCGCTGGTCGTCGCGGTCCTGGTCTGCGTCGCTGGGCTGCGGCTCGGCAAGCGCACCATCGAGACCCTGACCGACGTCGCCCCGCCCGGCGCCGCCAAGCTCATCACCACCACCGCTGCCAAGGTGGCCGGCGTCGTCCGCGTCGACCAGGTCCGCGCCCGCGCCGTCGGCGAGACGGTCTTCATCGACCTCGCGGTCGCGGTGAGCCGCACGCTGCCGCTCGACCGCGTCAACGCCATCAAGGACGCGGTCGCCGCCGCGCTGCGCGGCAAGATGCCGGGCGCCGAGCCGGTCGTGACGATACACCCGGTCGCGCTCGACAATGAAACCATGCTCGACCGCGTCATGGTCACCGCGCGCAATCGCGCCCTTGCGGTGCATCACGTGACCGTCCATGAATTGCAGGATAAGTTATCGGTCTCGCTCGATCTTGAGGTCGACGGCGGGCTGTCCCTGCGCGCCGCCCACGACATGGCCGATGCGCTGGAGACCGCGGTCGAGGTCGAGCTCGGTCCGCATGTCGAGGTCGAGACGCACATCGAGCCATTGCAGCCGCGGGAAATCGCCGGCCGCGAGGCGCCGCCGGAGCGCGTCGAGGCCGTCGCGATGGCCTTGGGCGAATTCGCGGCGGAGGGCCGGGTCATCCGCGACGTGCACGACGTGCGCGTACGCGAGACCGGGGACGGCGAGATCGTGAATTTCCACTGCCGGGTCGACCCCGAACTCAGCGTCAGCGCCGTTCACGACGCCGTCGACGCGCTCGAGCGCGCCTTGAAGCTGCGGTCCTCGCACATCAAGCGCGTGATCGGCCATGCCGAGCCCATGCGGTGAGTGACGACGATCCCGCTGGCCACCCCTAGATCGGCAGTTCCCCCGGGGACCGGCGCCCTGTCATTCTTTCTTCCAATCTCCTGCTCGGCATCCTAGATCAGCATCCATGCGCACCGACATCGCCCAAGCCATCCGTCTCGAAGATTACCGGCAGCCCGACTGGCTCGTAGACACGGTCCACCTCGATTTCTCGCTGCATCCGAGCGGCACGCGCGTGAGGGCTAAGCTCTCGCTGCGGCCCAATCCGTTGGTTCCGGCGGCGCCATTGGTGCTCGATGGCGATGAGGTCTCGTTGACGTCGCTCAAGATCGACGGCGCCGAAGCCGCGCGCGATTCCTATGTCGCCTCCCCCGATCGGTTGACCATCGCGCAGCCGCCGAACAAGCCATTCACGCTGGAAATCGAGACCACGGTCGATCCGTCCGCCAATACCCAGCTCTCCGGCCTGTACCGCTCGAGCGGCACCTATTGCACGCAGTGCGAGGCCGAGGGCTTCCGCCGCATTACTTATTTTCCGGATCGCCCGGACGTGATGGCCGTCTACACGACGCGTATCGAAGCCGATAAAACAGAGGCCCCGGTGCTGCTCGCCAACGGCAACCTGGTCGAGAGCGGCAACTTGGCTGGTGGTCGGCATTTCGCGGTCTGGCACGATCCGCATCCCAAACCGTCCTATCTCTTCGCGCTTGTCGGCGGCGATCTCGCGCACATCGAGGATCGTTTCCGCACGATGTCCGGCCGCGACGTCACGCTGCGCATCTATGTCGAGCACGGCAAAGAGGACCGCTGCGCCTACGCCATGGACGCACTCAAGCGCTCGATGCGCTGGGACGAGGAGGCGTTCGGCCGCGACTACGATCTCGACATCTTCATGATCGTCGCCGTCTCGGACTTCAACATGGGGGCGATGGAGAACAAGGGCCTCAACGTCTTCAACGACAAATACGTGCTGGCAACGCCCGAGACCGCGACCGATGCCGACTATGCGCACATCGAGGCGATCATCGCGCACGAATACTTCCACAACTGGACCGGCAACCGCATCACCTGCCGCGATTGGTTCCAGCTCTGCCTCAAGGAAGGCCTCACCGTCTTCCGCGATCAGGAATTTTCGTCCGACATGCGCTCGCGGCCGGTGAAGCGCATCGCCGACGTGCGGGGCTTGCGCGCGGCGCAATTCGTCGAGGACGCTGGCCCCCTCGCCCATCCGGTGCGGCCGCAGGCCTACAAGGAGATCAACAACTTCTACACGTCGACCGTCTACGAGAAGGGTGCCGAGCTGGTGCGGATGGTGCAGACGCTCATCGGCAAGGACAAATTCCGCGCTGGTATGGATCTCTATTTCGCTCGCCATGATGGCGAGGCGGCGACCGTCGAGCAGTTTATTCAGTGCTTCGCCGACGCGAGCGGCCGCGACATGACGCAGTTCATGCTGTGGTATGCGCAAGCCGGCACGCCCGAGGTGACGGTTGCCACGCGCTACGATGCGCCGGCAAAGACCTTTACAGTCGACTGCAGGCAGACCGTGCCGCCGACGCCGGGTCAATCGGCCAAGCAGCCGATGGTCGTTCCGCTGCGGCTCGGCCTCGTCGGCAAGGACGGCCGGGACCTGACACTGACGCTTGACGACGGTACCATTGACGGCGATGTCATCGAATTCAAAGGCGCCGCGCAGAGTTTCGTCTTCACTGGCGTCGCGGAACGGCCAGTGCTGTCGATCAATCGCGGTTTCTCGGCGCCGATCAAGCTTGTCACGGACCTTACGAACGACGATCTCGCCTTCCTCGCGGCGCACGACGCCGATCCGTTTAACCGCTGGCAAGCGCTCCAGTCGATCGCGACTCGGCTCTTGATCGACAACGTTGCAGCCATCCGCCGGGGCGAGACGTCAAAGAGCGACGACAGGCTGATGGTCGCGCTTGCCGCACTGATCGAGGACACGAACCTCGAGCCGGCATTCGTCGCGATGACGCTGGTGCTGCCGAGCGAAGGCGACATCGCCCGCGAAATCGGCCGCGACATCGATCCCGACGCCATCCACCGCGCCCGCCGCGCCCTGCGCAGCGACATCGGGATGCGGCTCGGGCCCGCGCTGTCGACGCTCTACGAGCGGCTGACGGTGCCCGGCGGCTACGCGCCCGACGCGACCAGCGCCGGACGCCGGGCGCTGCGCAACGTCGCGCTCGATCTCCTGGCCGCCGACGGCAATACCGAGGGCATCACCCGCGCCCACCGTCAGTACGAGACCGCCGACAACATGACCGACCGCATGGCGGCGCTCACGACACTGGCGCTGCACGAGGGCGCGGCACGCGACACGGCGCTTGGCGACTTCTATCGTCGCTATGCCGCCGACCCGCTCGTGATCGACAAGTGGTTCTCGCTTCAGGCCATGAGTCCCCTGCCCGATGCGCTCGAGCAGGTGCGCATACTCACTCGCCACGCCGGCTTCTCGCTCGGCAATCCGAACCGCGTGCGGGCGGTGATCGGGGCCTTCGCGCACAGCAACCAGACGCAATTCAATCGCGCGGACGGCGCCGGCTACGACTTCGTCGCCGACACTATTCTCGCGCTCGACCCGAAGAATCCGCAACTGTCCGCCCGTATGGCGACCGCCTTCCGCACCTGGCGCGTGCTGGAGGCAGGCCGCCGCGCCAAAGCCGAGGCCGCATTGCGCCGCATCAAGGCGGCGCCCGGTCTGTCGCGCGACCTGTCTGACATCGTCGAGCGGGCCGTGGGTACGCCCTGACCGCCGACCGCTCGAAATCGAGTCTTGCGGGCAACAGGCAATGCCTGTGCGTAACGTTTTTTAAAGAATTGACTCTCCGACTCTCGACAAATCAGCGGCCATCGATTCCAATCGCGAAGTGATTCGGAGCGATGCGGCACATCCTTCCGGACCAGGGTGGTGGGGAAATTCCAAACGGAGGCCGTCTATGGCGCGCGCCAATGTGGCGAGTGCGTCTGCACACTCGGATTCGATCAAAGGCCTCGCACAATCGATTGCCAAACCGGCATATCGGAGGCTTCTGACGGCCGAGCCGCTTCTGCGCCGCGCCGTTCCGGTGCTGATCCTCGCCTTTCTCATCACCATCTGCGTCGGGGCGGCGGTGCAGGTGCTCGATCAGCGGCGCCAAGCCATCGCTAACAATGGTATTCAGCTCGCCGCCGCCGCCGACCTGACGGCGGCGCAATTGCAAGCAGCGCCGCGTGACGGTCGGCCGCAGGACCTCCTGGCCCGCGCATTGCCCGCTTGGGCGCCGAGCGCCGGACGGCAATTTCTCCTCACCGATGCCGACGGCGCGATCATCGCGGCGAGCGCCTCCGCAACCGGCAAGATCGGCCGCCGCCTCATCGACCTGCTCGGCCCCAGCCAGCCCCTCACCACGTTTGGCGCCGACGCCGGTGTGATGGATATCGTGCTGCCGGACCAGAGCCGCACGCTCGCCACCGTGCGCATGCTCAAGCCTCCCTACGGTCAGCTCGCCGTGCTGCAGCCGCGCGCGGCAGCGCTGTCGGCCTGGCGCTCGGTCACTGCGCTGACGATCACGCTCTCGGCCACGACAGGCTTTGTCGTGCTCATCCTCGGCTTCGCCTTCCATTGGCAGGCGACACGCGCGCGCGAGGCCGACGTCATCTACGAGACGGTGCGCAGCCGCATCGACACCGCTCTCAACCGCGGCCGTTGCGGCCTGTGGGACTGGGACCTCGCCCGCGGGCGCATCTTCTGGTCGCAGTCGATGTTCGACATCCTCGGCATGGCGAGCCAGGACGATCTGCTCAGCTTCGGCGATCTCAGCGCGCTGGTACACCCCGAGGACGTGCAACTCTACGAACTCGCCTCGGAACTCGCAGACGCGAGGGTGACCGCCATTGACCACGATTTCCGCATGCGTCATGCCGACGGCCATTGGGTCTGGCTGCGCGCCCGCTGCGAGTTGGTGCACCAGCCACGCGATCCCGGCCTGCACCTGATCGGCATCGCCGTCGACATCACCGAGCAGAAGACGCTGGTGGAGAGGACCGTCGCCGCCGACATGCGGCTGCGCGACGCCATCGAGACGATCCCGGAGGCCTTCGTGCTGTGGGACGCCGACAACCGTCTCGTCCTGTGCAATTCGAACTTCCAGGAACTACACGACCTCCCGGACGAGGCGATGACCGTCGGTGCGTCCTACGAATCGGTGGTCGCCGCCGGCCGCCAGCCGGTCGTGCGCAACAAGGTGATCACGCAAGGTCCCTCGCAGCCCGGTGCCCGCACATTCGAGGCTCAGCTCGAGGACGGCCGCTGGCTGCACATCAGCGAGCGCCGCACCAAGGACGGCGGCTACGTGTCGGTCGGCACCGACATTACCGCGCTGAAAACGCACGAGGAGAAGTTGGTCGACAGCGAGCGGCGGCTGATGGCGACCATCGCCGACCTGCGGGCGTCGCAGCACCGGCTCGCCGAACTCGCCGAGAAATACGCCGCCGAGAAGACCCGCGCCGAGGAAGCCAACCAGGCGAAATCCGAGTTCCTCGCCAATATGAGCCACGAGCTGCGCACGCCGCTCAACGCCATCATCGGCTTTTCGGAGATCATGGAGTCGGGCATGTTCGGCCCGCTCGGCGCCGACCGTTATCAGGAATACTGCAAGGACATTCGCAATAGCGGCGAATACCTGCTCGACGTCATCAACGACATCCTCGACATGGCCAAGATCGAGGCCGGCCGCATCCGCCTCGAGTTCGAGGACCTGGCGCTCGACCCGCTGCTCGGCGAGGCGATGCGCGTCGTCTCTGCTCGCGCCGAGGACAAGCAGCTCGCCCTCACCGCCCGCCTGTCGCCGGATCTCGAGCTCCGCGCAGACCGCCGCGCCCTCAAGCAGATCGTGCTCAATTTGTTGTCGAACGCGGTCAAGTTCACTCCGGCCGGCGGTCAGGTGACGATCCGGGCCCGCAATGTTGGCGACACCGTTGTCGTCGGCATCGCCGACACCGGCATCGGCATCACCCCGGATGCCCTCCAGCGTCTCGGCCGCCCCTTCGAGCAAGTCGAGAGTCAGCTTACCAAAAGCCACCAGGGTTCCGGCCTCGGCCTCGCCATTTCAAAATCGCTGGTGGAATTGCACGGCGGCCGAATGAATATCCGCTCCACCGTCGGCCGCGGCACCATGGTGCTGGTGCGCCTGCCGCT
>DATCFB010000228.1:0-5640 GCA_036509755.1 Pseudolabrys sp.
GGCGGCGACGACGATGCCGCCTCGGCCGAGATGGGCCTTCATCAGCCCGGCGAGCCGCTCCTGGCTCGGCGCGTCCAGCGCCGACGTCGGCTCATCGAGCAGCCACAAGGGCCGCTCGACTGCCGCGAGGCGGGCAATCGACAACCGCCGCCGCTGGCCGGCCGAGAGGAAGGCCGCAGGCAAGTCCGCGAGCGGCTTCAGACCCACCGCGTCGAGAGCCGCCGATACCGCCTGGCGCGCGCCGCCCAGATACTCGGTCCAGAAGGCCAGGTTTTCACCGACCGAAAGCGAGGATTTCAGCGCGTCCTGATGGCCGAGATAATGCGCCTGTTCGGCAAGCGTCGCCTCCGCCTCGCTGCCCGCGAACGTCAGCCGCCCGTCTGCGACCCGCACCAGTCCGGCGATCATGCGTAACAGCGAGGATTTGCCGGCGCCGTTGCGGCCCGTGACGAGCAGGGCCTCGCCCCCGGTGACCGCGAAGGACAGCCCGGCGAAGACGGTCCGGCCGCCCCGCACGCAGGTCAAATTGTCGGCCGAAAGCTGCATGTCAGCGGTGCCGGTCCGGGCAACCGGCTCCAGCCGAGGCCGGAAGCCATGAAATTTTGCGCATCAGTCTGGAATGGCCCCAACTTCTGTAGCGCCGGTCGCGAAAAAACCTTATAAGCCCGGCCCGACGGTGGTCCGATCTGGATTCCGCGCCGCAAGCTCTCCGGCCTGCAACGGGCCGGCTTGAAAAGAGCTTAGATCGATCCAGCACGCATGTCCCGCACCGGGAATGGAACCATTCATATGACGTCGCTCGACAGCTTCAAATGCTGCAAGACCCTCAAGGTCGGCAGCATGACCTACGCCTATTACAGCCTGCCCGCCGCCGAAAAGAACGGGCTGAAAGGCATCTCGCGCCTGCCGTTCTCGATGAAGGTGCTCCTGGAAAATCTGCTGCGCAACGAAGATGGGCGCACCGTGACCAAGGACGACATCAAGGCGGTCGCCGAGTGGATGAAGACGAAGACGTCGAACCACGAAATTGCCTTCCGCCCGGCGCGGGTGCTGTTGCAAGACTTTACCGGCGTGCCCTGCGTCGTCGATCTCGCGGCGATGCGCGATGCCATGAAGAAGCTCGGCGGCGACCCGAAGAAGATCAACCCGCTGATTCCGGTCGACCTCGTCATCGACCATTCGGTCGCGGTCACGTATTTCGGCAGCAACGACGCGTTCAAGAAGAACGTCGACGAGGAGTACCGCCAGAACCAGGAGCGTTACGAGTTTCTGAAGTGGGCACAGCGCTCGTTCGATAATTTCCGCGTCGTGCCGCCCGGCACCGGCATCTGCCACCAGGTGAATCTCGAATATCTCTCGCGCACGGTCTGGACGCGCAAGGACAAGGTCAAGGTCGACGGCAAGCAGGTGGCGATGGACGTTGCCTATCCCGACACGCTGGTCGGCGCCGACTCGCACACGACGATGGTCAACGGCCTCTCGGTGCTCGGCTGGGGCGTCGGCGGCATCGAGGCGGAAGCGGCCATGCTCGGCCAGCCCTTGTCGATGGTGCTGCCGGAGGTGATCGGCTTCAAGCTGACCGGTAAATTAAAGGAAGGCCTCACCGCCACCGACCTCGTGCTCACCGTTACCGAGGCGCTGCGCAAGCGCGGCGTGGTCGGCAAGTTCGTCGAGTTCTTCGGGCCCGGTCTGACGCATCTGACGATCGCCGACCGCGCCACGCTCGGCAACATGGCGCCGGAATACGGCGCCACCTGCGGCTTCTCGCCGATTGACGACGACACCATCAAGTATCTCAAGGACACCGCGCGTCCTGCCGAGGTCGTGTCGCTGGTCGCGGCCTACGCCAAGGCGCAGGGCATGTATCGCATGAAGACGACGCCGGATCCGGTGTTCACCGACGTGCTCAAGCTCGATCTCGCTACCGTGCAGCCCTCGGTCGCCGGTCCGAAGCGCCCGCAGGACCGCATCGCGCTCAAGGACGTGAAAACCGGCTTCGCCACCGCGATGGAGAAGGAGTTCAACAAGGCCAGCGAGCTGCACAAGCGGGCCAAGGTCGAAGGCAAGAACTATGAACTCGGCCACGGCGACACGGTCATCGCTGCGATCACCTCCTGCACCAACACCTCGAACCCGAACGTAATGATCGGCGCCGGTCTCCTGGCCCGCAAGGCGGCGGCCAAGGGCCTGACCGTCAAGCCGTGGGTCAAGACGTCGCTGGTGCCGGGGTCGCAGGTGGTCGCCGACTATCTCGATAATTCGGGCCTGCAAAAGGATCTGGACAAGCTCGGGTTCAATCTCGTCGGATTCGGCTGCACGACCTGCATCGGCAATTCCGGCCCGTTGCCGCCGGAGAACTCGAAGGCGATCAACGATAACGATCTCGTGGCCGCGGCCGTGCTCTCGGGCAATCGCAACTTCGAGGGCCGCGTCAATGCCGACGTGCGCGCCAATTATCTGGCGTCGCCGCCGCTGGTCGTCGCCTATGCGATCGCCGGCTCGATGTATACCGACATGACCAAGGATCCGCTGGGCGAGGACGCCAAGGGCAAGAAAGTCTACCTCAAGGACATCTGGCCGACGAACAAGGAGATCGGCGCCTTCGTCGCCAAGAACATCACCAAGAAGGTGTTCGCCAAGCGCTATGCCGACGTGTTCAAGGGCGACGCCAACTGGCGAAAGATCAGCATTACCGGCGCAATGACGTATTCGTGGAACAAGAAATCCACTTACGTGCAAGACCCGCCCTATTTCGTCGGCATGACCAAGCAGGCCAAGCCTGTCGAGGATATCGTCGAGGCGCGCGTGCTGGCGCTGCTCCTTGATTCGATTACCACCGACCACATCTCGCCGGCCGGCTCGATCAAGATCGACTCGCCCGCCGGCAAGTATCTCATCGAGCACAAGGTGAAGCCGGCCGACTTCAACCAGTACGGCACACGGCGCGGCAATCATGAAGTGATGATGCGCGGCACCTTCGCCAACATTCGCATCAAGAACCAGATGGTGCCGGGTGTCGAAGGCGGCGTGACGATGCATTATCCGTCGAAGCAGCGCATGGCGATCTACGACGCGGCGATGAAGTATCAGGCCGAGAAGGTGCCGCTGGTGGTGTTCGCCGGCAAGGAATACGGCACGGGCTCGTCGCGCGACTGGGCGGCCAAGGGCTCGTTACTGCTCGGCATCCGTGCCGTGGTGACGCAATCCTTCGAGCGCATCCACCGCTCCAACCTGATCGGCATGGGCGTGCTGCCGCTCGTATTCGAGGAAGGGATGTCGTGGCAGTCGCTCGGTCTCAAGGGCGACGAGCAGGTCACCATCCGCGGCCTCGGCGGCGAATTGAAGCCGCGCCAGCGGCTGATCGCCGAGATCGTGATGGGCGACGGCACGCTTAAGCGCGTGCCGCTGATCTGCCGCATCGATACTCTCGACGAGCTGGAATACTTCAAGAACGGCGGCATCCTGCAATACGTGCTGCGACACCTCGCCGCCTGACGACCCCCGCTCACCGCGAAGTGAGTGGCCGGTGATGGACGAGGCGCCTTATAAGTGCCTCGTCCGGCAGGGGGATCGCGGGATAGCCATGAAACGTCGCGCCTTCGCTCTTGCCTTGACGGTCGTCGGCCTTGCCGCTCTGCCGGCCGTCGCGGGCGAGCCGCGCGCCGTGATCGAACTCTTCACCAGCCAGGGCTGCTCGAGCTGTCCCGCCGCGGACAAAGTGCTCGAACAAATGCGCCAGGATCCCTCGGTTCTGGCGCTGAGCCTGCCGGTCGACTACTGGGACTATCTCGGCTGGAAGGACACTTTGGCGCTGCACGGTCATACCGTTCGCCAGCAGGCCTATGCGCAGGCGCGCGGCGACCGCGAAGTTTATACGCCGCAGGTCGTCGTCAACGGCGTCGTGCACGCGCTTGGCAGCGACAAGTCGGCGATCGAAAAAGCGATCGCGGAGACCCGCGCCAAGGATTCCCCGCTCAGCGTTCCGGTGGCACTTCATGTCGCCGACGGCAAGTTGACGGTGGATATTGCCGAGGCCGCGAATGGCGGGACCGGCCATGCCGAGATCTGGCTCTGCCCCTTCGCCAGCACGATCCCGGTGACGGTGGAGCGCGGCGAGAACCGCGGCCGTACGCTCACCTATTACGACGTCGTGCGGCGCTGGGTGAAACTCGGCGAGTTCACCGGGAAAGCGCAGAGCTTTACTGTGCCGGTCGCCGACGTTGCAAAGGGCGAGAGCGACATCGACCATGTCGCGGTGCTGGTGCAGCGCGAGCCAGACGGCAAGCCCGGCCTGATGCTCGGCGCCGCGGCGGCGAGCCTGCGCTGATTTTCAATTTCTGAATCCGCCCGTCATCCTGAGGTGCCCGCAGTACGCGCGGGCCTCGAAGGATCTGCGCGTCTTTTCGAATCAGAGGTTCTTCGAGGCTCGCGTGCTGCGCAACGCGCACACCTCAGGACGACGCCAAAAAAAACGGGCCGGCAATGGCCGGCCCTAAGGCATTGGGGATTGAACCGTACGCGGAACTCAACTGGCCCGGCCGGCCGAGCCCGGGGGGCTGGGGGGCTGAGGAATCCGGGTCCGAACCGAACCGGGCCATGAGGCAACACTTGCCTTATCCCGCCCCAGCGTGACGGGCGATTGTCCGAATTTGGGCCTTTTCGTGCGCGGATTTAACGACTTCGTGATCGATGCGCCCGATCGCCTGGTCATCGGATGCTGTTATCGGCGCACACGAATCCCTTGCCGCCGGGTTTGACCGGGGCGATCATGTCTTACGCTTGTCGCGGAAGGAGGCGCCGATGTTCGGACCCGGCGAAATCGATCCCAGCGAGCCCCACGGGGGCGGATCTGCGCGCAGTGCGCCCGTCCCCGGTCAAGTCACTTTCAGTCGCCGCGAACTCAATCGCATCCTTGATTTGTATGGCCGCAAGGTCGCCGCCGGCGAATGGCGCGACTACGCCATCGATTTTCTCAAAGACCGCGCGGTGTTCTCGGTATTCCGCCGCGCCTCCGAAGTGCCATTGTACCGCATCGAGAAGGATCCGAAGCTGGCGCAGCGTCAGGGCGCCTACAGCGTGATCACGGCGAGCGGTCACATTTTGCGCCGCGGCCACGAACTCGATCGCGTGCTGCGCGCGATCGACAAATCGCTGTCGCTGGTGGCAGGGTAATCTGGCTGCATGGGATAGGTCGTTGTCGCTCGGCCATGACCAGGAGCGTCACGGACTCGTCTTCATCCCGTCCCCCAAATCCCGCTGCATCAGCAGCGTGTCGACCCAGCGTCCGAACTTGTAGCCGATGCCCGGCAATTGCCCGACGGTGCGGAAGCCGCAGGCCTCGTGCAGGCGGATCGAGCCGGGCTGATTCGGCGAATCACCGATTACCGCCAGCATCTGCCGGAAACCTCGTTTCGTGCATTCGTCGATGAGCACTTTCATCAATGCCTGGCCGACGCCGCGGCGCTGCATGTCCGGATCGATGTAGACGGAATCCTCGACGCTGAAGCGGTAGGCCGGCCGCGTGCGGTAGACCGATGCGTAGGCGTAGCCGGCGAAGTGGCCGCCGATCTCGGCAGCGAAATACGGATAGCCGCCCTCAAGCACGTATTTCATGCGCCGCCCGATCTCCATCTCGTCGGG
>DATCFB010000229.1:0-2702 GCA_036509755.1 Pseudolabrys sp.
TGCCGTTCGACTTGGCGGCGGTCAGCTTGAGCGAATAACGCTCATAATCGTCATAGCCGCGCAGGTAGATACTGTCGGCCTTCTCGCCGGAGACCGTCATGCCCATGACGTCGATGAAGAACCGTGCGCTCTTGTCGAACGCCGGGGTCAGGAGTTCGAGATGGCCGAGATGAGCGATGTCGAGAATCGGTTCGGGCTGCATGATGTCCTTCGTCACGTCGTCGTTGCCGTCCGGCCTTCGCGGCGCGCGAACACCAGGACGAAGTTATTGGCCGGCATCGGTATGATCTCGGCGAGCATGAGGCCAGTTTCATTTGCGAGCGCGGCGAGATCGCGCGTGTCGCGTAGGCCCCAGGCGGCGTTGCGCGCGCGCAGGCTCGCATCGAAGTCGGCATTGCTGCGCGCGGTATGCGCGCCGTCGCGCAGAAACGGGCCGTAGACGAACAGGCGGCCGCCGGGCGCGAGATGACGCGCGGCGCCGGCAATCAGGCTTTTTGAGACAGCCCAGGGCGAGATGTGCATCACGTTGATGCACAACATGGCCGCGAGCGCGCCTCCGGGCTGCCAGGTCCAATCCGGGTCGGCAAGGTCGATGCGCTGCGGTGGCGCGACATTGGCGAGCCCCGTGTGAGCGCGCCAGGCGGCGATGCTGGCGAGGTGGGAGTCCTGGAGGTCGCTCGGATGCCAGGTCAGGTCCGGCGTGCGCGCTGCGAAGGTGACCACGTGCTGGCCGGTGCCGCTGCCGAGCTCGAGTACGGCCCCGGCTTTCGCCGTCAGAAAGGGCGCGAGCGCCTGCCAGATCGCATCGTGATTGCGATGGAACGCGGGCGCGTCCAGGCGGCCTTGCTCCGCGGGCGGCGTGCCATCCTTGCCGAACTCGACGACGAAACGGGACATTGTTTGGGGCAAACCGTCAAAAACCGGCCCCATGAACCACGTACGGGCCGGTGCGGTCAAACGCGCCCCTGCACAGGGATGAAAAGGCGGGTTTCGTTGTTTTTCCAGTATGAGTGCGGCAAGATCGCGAGCGGGGAAACGCGCGGCCTAATGGCCGCCAATAAAACGCCGGCAACAAAAAGCACCGCCGGTCTGTCAAGGGAGGATGATAATGCGCAAGGTCTATGGATTGGCCGCACTGGCGGCCGCGGTCGCACTCGCGGCCGGCGGCGCGCAGGCGCAGCAAAAGGTCGTCATCGGCATTCCGACGTCGCCGCCGAACGTCGTGCACATGCCCGTCATCGTCGCCAAGGATCTCGGCCTCTACAAGAAGGCCGGTTTCGACGTTGAGATGGTGTCGCTCGGCGACGGCACGAAGGTCTATCGGGCCCTGCTCGCCGGCAACATCGACTTCGGCCTGACGCCCGGCGCGCCGACGATCATCGGCACCGCCAATGGCGCATCGGTGAAGGCGCTGTCGGCCAACCTGCCGAAGTTCGAAGCCTCGATGATCGTGCGCGGCAACATCAAGACGATGGAGGATCTCAAAGGCAAGCGCATCGGCGTCCAGGAGCCCGGCGGCTTCTCCGACATCCTGAGCCGCAGTGTCCTGCGCTCGGCCAAGATCGATCCGAAGGAGGTAAATTTCGTCTCGATCGCCAGCGAGGACGTGCCGGCGCTCGTCGCCAACCAGGTCGACACGGCCATCCTGCATGTCGAGCAGGAGATGCTGGCCAAGAGCAAGGTGCCGGACCTGCACGCGATCGCGCGCATGTGGGAAGTGCAGCCGAAGACGCTTTACACGTTCCTGTCAGCGACCGAGAAGACGATCAAGGCCAAGCCGGACATGGTCGAGAAGATCGTCGCCGCCACGATCGAGGCGACGCGCATCATGTACAGCGACAAGGCGAAGGTGCTGCCGATCCTCGTCAAGGAGACCGGTTACCCGGAGAAGGTCATCTCCGACACCTACGACTTCCTGGTGAAGAACTGCATCTGGGACGCCAATAGCGGGCTCAGCAAAGAGCGCGTCGACTTCACTGCTAACCTGATGACCAAGGTCGGCAACATCAAGCCGGGCAAGACGCCGAAATACGAGGACGTCGTCGATGCGAGCTTCGCCAAGAAGGCGATCGACAAGCTCGGTGTTTGGAAGGGCCCGGTCTGTCCGACCGCGGCTTTCTGACGGCACTTCCGGCGGGCGGCGCTGAACGGCAACGCCCGCCGGTGCGTTCTTTGAGACAGCACCGCAGGTGAAGCGATGAGCTTGGTTCATCAGGCGCAGCCGGCCTCAGCCGCCGTGCCGAAGCCGCAGGCCGGCGGCCGGGCGCGCTGGCTCGAGAGCAAGGCGCTCTACCGCTACGGCTTCACGCTGCTGATCCTCGTCGTCTGGCAGATCGCCGGGCCGTTCATCGACCCGATCTTCTTCTCTTATCCATCGAAGATCGCGGCGGCCTTCTACGAACTGACAGCATCGGGCGATCTGCCGTACTACCTCTCGCAAAGCCTCGAGGTGATGGTGCTGGGCCTGACCTGCGCCATCGTCGTCGGCATCCCGCTCGGCGTCGCCATGGCGCGCATGCGCAAGCTTGACTGGGCGCTCGACCTGCCGATCAACGCTCTCTATTCGACGCCGACGGTCGCGCTGGTGCCGATCCTGGTGCTGTGGTTCGGCATTTATCTGAAGGCCAAGGTGATCGTCGTCTTCCTGTTCGCCGTGTTCCCGGTCCTGATCAACACGTATCAGGGCGTGCGCGAATGCGACA
>DATCFB010000230.1:0-5722 GCA_036509755.1 Pseudolabrys sp.
TTCGGCCCGTACTCCTCGCGCGTCGCCATCAGGCCCGGCATCTCGGTCTCGGCGAGCGAGATTTCCTTGCGGCCGAAGTCGGCGAGGCCGATGTCCTTGACGATGTATTCCTTGGCGACGGGCATGGCGGTCCTTCCGACAGCAGGGTGAGTGGAGTCGGCCGTGCCTATAACAGCCCCGGCCAGGGGTCGCAATGCAGATATAAGGATTTCTTTATATTGGCGTTTGACCCGAGCGCGGCCGTGCGGGTCAGAAGGATGCGGCTTAATCTTCCTCGCCGAACCGGTTCGCGACCAGCCCGGAGAGCGCCTCCATGGCGGCGGCGGCGTCCTTGCCGGAGCAGGCGACGCGGATCGAGGTGCCGGGGCCGGCGGCGAGCATCATCAGTCCCATGATCGAGGTCCCGCCCACGGTCTCATTATGTCGGGTGACGGTGATGGCGGCGTCGAATTGCTCGGCCATCTGCACGAACTTCGCCGAGGCGCGGGCGTGCAAACCCTTCTTGTTGACGATCTCGATGTCGCGGACGATGGCCCCGTCCGGGGCAGCAGCTTCAGCGCCGGCTACGGTGTCGCTCATTTGCCGTTCAGGACGCGGCTCGCGATCGTGCAGTACTTGCGGCCGGCCTCCTGCGCTGCCGTGACGGCGGCTTCTAGCGAACAGGTTTCCCGCACTTTGGCGAGCTTGATCAGCATCGGCAGATTGATGCCGGCAAGGACTTCGACCTTGGGCTGGCTCATCACCGAGATGGCGAGGTTCGACGGTGTGCCGCCGAACATGTCGGTGAGGATGGCGACGCCGCTGCCGCTATCGACCCGCTTGACCGCCTCGAGAATGCTCTTGCGGCACTGCTCGACATCGTCGTCGGGGCCGATGGTAATGGCTTCGATCTGCTGCTGGGGACCCACCACATGCTCCAGCGCCGAGCGAAACTCGGTGGCGAGCCGCCCGTGTGTCACGAGTACGAGGCCGATCATTCCGAACTCCCCGTGCGCGCGTTGTTGCGCCGCACGAAAGGCCGCACATTCAGGCTCATTCGAAGCCCCAATGCAAGGGCCGTCCTCGGTATATAGGCGCTGTGTTGCGCTGCGGAAAGTCGGGGCCAAAGGAGGCTCTGATGTCCGATTTTGGCGAGGCCAGCTCTACGCCCGGTATGGTTAATTTTTCTTAACTTCGTCGCGGGCGACCGGGTTAGCCCAGGTCCGGGGGCGAGGTCAATCGCCGGCCGCCGCCGTGTGGATTATAGCTAGGAGGGCCGGCAGGGCGGGTCGAGAGGGCCCGACGGCCAGTCGCGGCAAAGTGACGCCGGCAATTGTCGTCTCGGCCGCCTCCGATGCCGGGAGGCGATCGGCGTCGCCCACGGCCAAGTCGATGACGAGGCCGAGCACGGCGACCGGCTCGTAGGCGAGACGGCGTATGCCGAAGCCGCGGACTTCCAGGAGTCCGGCAAGCTCCGGCGGCGCCCGTACGATGAGACGGCCATGCCGCGCCTCCACAAAGGCGCGGTCGTCGGCAACGAGCCTGGCGAACGGAATCTGTCCTGGCGCGGTGTTGACGAGATCCCAGACGAGCCGCGATTTGCCCGCGCCGGACGGGCCGCGGATCAGCACCGCATGCGCGCCGATGAGAACCGCGGAGGCGTGGATCGTGGAGGTCTCAGTCATTCGTCATGGTGGTACGCGCCCAAGGCGCGGGGCCCCGCGCTCCGGATGAAGCAATCACATCGCGGGCAGGCGGACGTGGAAGCGGGCGCCGAGCACCTTCGGCTCCTCTCCGCCGCGTGCCGGCGCCACGCGATTCTCGACCCAGATGCCGCCGCCATGGGCTTCGGCGATCTGCTTTGAAATTGACAATCCGAGGCCGGAGTTCTGGCCGAAGCCCTGATCGTCGGGGCGGTCGGTATAGAAGCGCTCGAAGATTTTCTCCAGCGCTTCGGGCCGCACGCCCGGGCCTTCATCGTCGACGAGGATCTCGACCTCGCTCTTCAATTTTCGGCAGGTGATGCGGACGTTGCCGCCCGGCGGCGAGAACGAGCGTGCATTGTCGATTAGGTTGCTCACGATCTGGCCGAGTCGCGAATCGTGGCCAGGCACCTTGAACGACGATGGCGGGCCGCCTTCGAAGGCCAAGGTGACGCCGACGTCGCTGCGCACCTCATTCGCCGCTTTGACCAGCGCGTCGAGCATCTTCGCCAGGTCGACCGGCGCGGCTTCCTGACGCTGCAATTCGGCGTCGAGACGACTGGCGTCGGAGATGTCGGAGATCAGGCGGTCAAGACGACGGACGTCGTGCTCGATGACCTCGAGCAGTCGCTTGCGGTTGGCGTCGGTCTTGGCCATCGGCAGCGTCTCGACCGCCGAACGCAGCGAGGTGAGCGGATTGCGCAATTCGTGCGCAACGTCGGCGGCGAAACTCTCGATCGCCTCGATGCGGGTATAAAGCGCGCTGGTCATGTCGCGCAGCGCGCCGGATAAATGTCCGATCTCGTCGCGGCGCCGCGTGAAATCTGGAATCTCGATCCTGCTGCGGATGCGCCGGCGCACGCGCTCGGCGCCGTCGGCAAGCCTCCGCACGGGGCCTGCGATCGTACCGGCGAGCAGCATCGACAGAACCACCATCACGCCTGCCGCGACGAGGAAGACCTTGAAGATGGCAAGGCGCTCCGCCTCGACCATGTCGTCGATATCGGCGCCTTGCGTCGACAGCATGAGCACGCCACGCACGGCGCGGAACCGTTGCACCGGGACGGCGACCGAGACGATGACTTCGCCGCGGTCGTTGACCTGGACCATGCTCGCGTGCAGGCCCTGAAGCGCCTGGCTCACTTCCGGGTAGCCTTTGCCGTTCTCCGGCCCGAGCTCTTTATAAAGCGGGAGGTCGCCGCGGCCGAACCAGCGCCGCAACGCGATGAAGGCGCGCTCGACAAGGCCCGGCTTCTCGGCGTTCGGCGGCGGCAGGTCGAAGCGCAGCACGTCGCCGCGGCCATAGAGATTGCGGCTATCGAGGATCAGCACGCCGTCGCGGTCGTAAATCCGCGCGCGCGTTTTGGTCGGCGAGATCAGGCGCCGCAGGACCGGCGCGACGCGTTCGGGATTGATGGGGAATTCGATGCCCGACAGCGAATCCTCGTTGGGGCCGTAGCTCTCGCCCGCCTGCAACTCGAGCAGCCGCTCAGGATCGACGGTGATTGAATCGGTATTGTCGACGGTCGCCGAGGCAGCGATGGCGCCGGCGATGATCTCGCTCTGGACCAGCAGGCTCTGCACGCGCGCGTCGATGAGACCCGCGCGGAATTGCGACAGGTACATTACGCCGGTGACCAGCGCGATCAGCCCGGCGAGATTTAAGAAGACGATGCGGCGGGTGAGGGACGAGAAGCTCTGTGAGACAAAGAAGCCCCAGGCCGAGCGCAACGGCCGGCGCATCGCGGCAAAACGGCGTGACGTCTCGGCGGCAGGCGCGGCCTCCGCCGGGCGCTCGGCCTCGGCGTTCGGCGCCGCAATGTCCGCGGTTCGATCGAGCACTCGTCCAATCCCGCCGAGGTTGTCGGGGTCACTCTCCCCGAGGTTTTACCGCAAGCCGGGACGCCCCGTCAGCCGACGCCGAATTAAAGATGCTTCATGTTTCCTTGAAGCGGTAGCCGACGCCGTAGAGCGTCTCGATCATCTCGAAGTCGTCGTCGACCACCTTGAACTTCTTGCGCAGGCGCTTGATGTGGCTGTCGATGGTGCGGTCGTCGACGTAAACCTGATCGTCGTAGGCGGCGTCCATGAGCGCGTTGCGGCTTTTCACCACGCCGGGCCGCGTCGCCAAAGCTTGCAGGATCAGGAACTCGGTGACGGTGAGCGTCACGGCCTCGTTCTTCCAAGTGCAGGTATGCCGCTCGGGATCCATGCGCAGCAGGCCGCGCTCGAGCACCTTGGCGGAATCCGTTTCCTTCGGCGGCGAGCCGTCCTTCGGGGATACCCGGCGAAGCACCGCTTTCACGCGCTCGACCAGGAGCCGCTGGGAAAACGGTTTGCGGATGAAATCGTCGGCACCCATCTTAAGGCCGAACAATTCGTCGATCTCTTCGTCCTTGGACGTCAGGAAGATGACGGGGATGTCGGTCTTCTGCCGCATCCGCCGCAGCGTCTCCATGCCGTCCATGCGCGGCATCTTGATATCGAGGATGGCGAGATCGGGCGGCGACGTCTTGAAGCCATCGAGCGCGGACGCACCATCGGTGTAGGTCATGATGCGATAGCCCTCCGACTCGAGAGCCATCGATACGGACGTCAGGATGTTGCGGTCGTCGTCGACGAGGGCGATGGTCGGCAAAAGAAGCCCTTCCCTGGCTAGAGTCCCGTTCCGCTTTGACCGCCCAAGAGGGGCGCAAATGTGACCTCTTTGCAACAACTATGTGATTCAGTAGGGATTTCAAGGGCGGCTCGGGATATAGGCTGTGCCCTTGCCATAACCGTTAACGAACTGGAACCGTTGTCGAAAGCGGTCGATCGGAGCATCCGATGAACTCGCCGACCCCGCTATTGCCCGGAACCATGCCAGGCCGCGCCCCGGAGGGCGCGCCGCAGCCGGCGGATTTTGTGCCAAGGGAAGTCGCCCGGGCGCTCCTGCGTTCCGGCCGCAGCGGCACGCTGGCAACCCTCGATCGCAATACCGGCCATCCCTTCGCATCGCTTGTGAACATGGCAACCGATCGCGACGGCGCGCCGACCATCCTGGTGTCGCGGCTGGCCACGCATACCGCCAATCTGGAGACCGACGGCCGCGCCTCTTTGCTCATCGCCGAGACGGGCAAGGGGGACGCCTTGGCGTACCCCCGGCTCACAGCGCTGGGCGCGTTCCGGCCGGTCGGACGTGAAGATGCCGACGAGCCGCGCCTGCGCGCGCGATTTCTCCTGCGCCATCCGAAGTCCGACCTCTATGCCGGCTTTGCCGATTTCGCCTTCTGGCGGATGGACATTGTCTCCGCGCATCTCAACGGTGGCTTCGCGCGCGCGGCCGATCTTGTCGCGGCCGATGTACTCAGTGACTACGCCGATGCTTCAGAGCTCGCCGAAAGCGAGGACGGCGCCATCGCACACATGAACGGCGACCATGCCGAGGCCTGCCGCCTTTACGCGACCAGGCTGTTGAAGGCTGCGGACGGCCCCTGGCGTTGCGTCGGCATCGCGCCGGAAGGCGTGGAATTGCAGTCCGGCGGAGACGCGGTATGGCTGCCGTTTCCGCAGCGCGTCACGACGGCGCGTGAATTGCGCGCAGTGCTCAAACAACTGGCCGAACAGGCGCGTGCGGTCCGCGCATGACTGACGGAGCGGCCTGCGCGACGGGCTGACATATCACCTGTGACGTGATGCATCAGCGTGGTATTGATGCAGCGCAATGAAGACTGCGCGTGCTGCATGGCTCACGGCTTGGCATTGCGAATGTTCATGACTATGGTCGCGCGCGTTGGAACGAGCGGCTATACTTACGTTTATAGCCGATGGCACCGCGCAATGCGGTGCACGCGAGGGGATGCCGCCCGATCGGCGGCCGGCTGAGTTTCTGGGAGGTCAAGGGTGCAAGAAACGGGCGTACGAAACGCGGCGTACGGCGCCGATAAATTCGGCTTCAAAAATCTGGCCGGCGTGAATTGGAATATGACGGCGGCGCCGCTCTACGAGCACGCCGTCGCGAAGGGCGAGGCCTCGATCGTCGCGGGCGGCGCCCTGTCCGC
>DATCFB010000231.1:0-2034 GCA_036509755.1 Pseudolabrys sp.
GGGGTAACGACAAGAGCAGTACCCAGATTCACGCTAAGTTGGACGAAGCATGAACGTCGTTCCTTCAGGATATAATGACAAATGTAGTGCGTGGGTGCCCGGGCTTCACGAATCGAACGGCAATGCGCGCTTTCCATCCAGTCTTCATCAGGCGGCTGCCGTGAATTTCTCCTTGACCGTTCGGAGCGGTCGAAAGATGCCCTCAGGCTGGGGCTCGCGCATCCAGTCGTAGATGCCGGTGAGATTGATGTGCTCCCAGATCTGCGGCGAGATATGGCGGATCACATCATCGGGCAGGTCGTGCCCTTCGGCCCGCAAGTTCTCGACGACGCGCGAGAGATAGACGGTGTTCCACAAGACGATGGCACTGACCACCAGGTTGAGGCCGGAAGCGCGGAAAGCCTGGCTCTCGAAGGAGCCGTCGCGGATTTCGCCGCGTTCGTGGAAAAACACCGCCCGGGTCAGCTTGTTGCCGGCCTCGCCCTTGTTCAGTCCGGCCCGGCAGCGGTCGCGCAGCTGTGGGCTTGAATACCATTCGATCATGAACAGGGTTCGCTCGATCCGGCCAATCTCGCGCAGCGCGCGCGACAGCATGTTCGTCTTCGGCAGGGCGGCGAGCTTCTTGAGGACGGTCGAGGGTACGACGATGCGGTCCTCGATCGAGACGCCGACGCGCAACGCCTCGTCCCAGCCCTCGCGGATCGCGGCGGCATCGATGCGGTCGCCGATGTGATGCTTGAGGGTCGGGTAGGCATCCGCGTTCTCGAAGGCGTGTAGGCGCCAGTCCTTGAGGTCGCGCAGCCGTGGGGCGACGCGCTTTCCCCCGATTGCAAACAGGCTGAAGACATGATCGCTGGCGCCGCCGGTGTCGACGTAATGCTCGTCGATTTCGATTTGGGTTTCATGTCCGTACAGTCCGTCCAGCACATAGACGGCTTCATCCTCGGTGGCGCCCATCGGCAAGATGTGGAAGTGGCCGTGCTGGTCGGAGACCCAGGTATAGAACTTGCTGCCGGGATCGCCGCTATAATGAGCGTTGACGTCGCCGCGCTTGGCGCCCCGGCCGGCGCTGCGGAAGAACTGGCCGTCCGAGGATGATGTCGTGCCGTTGCCCCAGAGCTTGGCGAAGGGATGCGCCAGATGGGCGTTGATGATCGCGGCCAGGGCTGCCTTGTAGGTCTCGGGCCGGATGTGGAACAGCCGGGCCCAGGTGATCTGCCGCTCGCTGATCCCAGCCGAGGCGTCGGCCATGCGCTTGGCGCCGAGATTGGTCGCGTCGCCGAGGATCGCCGCGAGCAGCGCCGGGGTGAGCCGGACGTCGTCGCCGGTACGCAGATGGGTAAAGCAGTGGGCAAAGTCGGTCCAGATGTTGGCCTCAGCCAGAAGATCGGTGATATCGATCTGCGGCATTCGGTCGAGGATCAGCCATTTCGCTGCCTCGACCTTCGCCTTCGGCACTTTGGTGCGCTCTTTCAAGATGGTCAGGACACCATTAACCAAGCGGACGCCGACGAGCTTGCCGACCCGGGCCTGGTAGCTCAGTTTCTTCAGCTTGAAGTCCAGTTCCCGCTGCTTTTCGGCAATCCAGACATCGGCGTCGTGCGGGACGCCGAGCCGCAGATCGGCCGCCGCCTTGCGCGCCGCGAAGTCTGGGTTCGGCATGAGCTGGGTCTCCAGAGGGCAGAAGGCCCGGCCGCCCTCAACCCAGACGTCGCCCGACCGCAGGCGCTCGCGCAGCACGGCGAGGGTGGCGATCTCCCAGAGACGCCGGTCCCGCTTGCCATCGGCGGCGATGAGCTTGCGAACTTTCTGGGTGAGATGGCCGAGCGGCACCTTGGCCGGCAGCCCGCGGCGGTCATCCCGATTGAGCTGTCGCAAGAACTCGATCGCCGTCAGCAGCGGGTCAGGCGCCCGGGCAGACCGGAAGGTGAAGGCCTCGAGCAGCTTGGGCACATAGCGGCGGACCCAAGAATAGCGCTCGGCGGCGCCGAGTAGCGGATCGGCCTCCGCGGTCGTGGCCACGACTTCGACGTC
>DATCFB010000232.1:0-5910 GCA_036509755.1 Pseudolabrys sp.
TCACGGATGTCGCCAAACACGAACAAATCGCCGAGCGCAGTGCCGGCAAAACTGGTCGCGTCGGTCGGCTCACCGCTGACGAAGCCATAAGCGAAGGTCTTCATCGCGGCCGACGCGCTCGCGGCCTCGGCGACGGCGGCCTCAACTTTCTTGCGGCGCTCGTCATCGATCGCGACATGCCGCGCGTCGGCGAGGTCGACGAAGCTCTTCGCCAGATCGGCGTCCTTGTTGGCGAGCGCCTCGTCGATACCGCGCGCCGCGACGTCGGCGTTGAACTTCTCATCGAGCATGCGGTCGGCGACGCTGACCGGATCGGCTGCGCCGGCGAGCCGGTCGCCGGCATCGACGCCGTGCGGCAACAGCCACACTGCCAGACCCGCGAACAAGGCGGCCGCCAGCAATGCCGGCGCGAGCCGCGCGCGGCGGATGAACGAGGCTCGTCGTGGCCTCGGTGGCGCGAATCCATCCGCGTCGCGCATGCTGCCTCTCGCAAATGGGGTCGGGCGCAATCGCGGCCCCGATGACCCTGCCGCCGCTGATGAGAAGAAATCCCGGCGATTCCATGATGTTCCGGATCCGCGCACGGCATGGTTGACGTCCGGTCACGGGCTCTAGGCATGCCCCGCTCACGCCGCTATGGTGCCGCGCAAATCAGCCGTTTCGCGTCGATTCACGAGGGTTCCTTCATGGCGGAGCACGTCGTCCCCCATTTCCAGAACGATCCCGGCGTCCCGGTCATCGAAATCGGCGCCAAGGAGTTCATGTGCGTGGGCGCGACGCCGCCCTTCGACCATCCGCACATCTTCCTGGACATGGGCGACGAGAGCGAGATCGTCTGCTCCTACTGCTCGACCCTCTATCGTTTCGATCCGGCGCTCGACGCCCACGCCGCGCGTCCGCCGGAATGCGCCCTCGCTGCTCCCGCCACCGTCTGAACGTCAGGGGCAAGCCTTGGCGGCCGCGCGTCACGTCATCGTCGCCGGTGCGGGCATTGCCGGGCTGACCGCCGCGCTCGCTTTGGCCAAGGCCGGCCTGCGCGTCACGCTGATCGAACAGGCCGACAAGCTTCTGGAGACCGGCGCCGGCCTGCAATTGTCGCCGAACGCGACGCGCGTCCTCACCGAACTCGGCTTGCGCGATCGTCTGCTGCCGCAGGCCGTGACGCCGCATGCGATCCGCGTCATGTCCGCCGGCTCTGGTCGCGAGATCGTGCGCATCCCGCTTGCCGATGCCGAGGCTCGCTACGGGGCGCCGTTCTGGGTGGTGCACCGTGCCGATTTGCAGGCGGCGCTGGTCGCGGGCGTCCAGAGTTCGATGGACATCACGCTCAAGCTCGGTACCCGCGTCGAGGACTTCGCCGCGCACGTCAAAGGCGTCTCTGTGCTCGGCCGGCAAGAGAAGCAGGTAATGGACGAGCGCGGCATCGCGCTCATCGGCGCCGACGGCATGTGGTCGAACGTCGCGGCCCGGCTCAAACGCCAGCGCCCGGCGCAGTTCGCGCACCGCACGGCGTGGCGCGCGCTGGTGCCCGCGGCGGACGTTCCAGCCGAATTCCGCGCGCCCTTCGTGCACCTGTGGCTCGGGCTCGACGCTCATCTCGTTCACTATCCGGTCAAAGGCGGTGCCCTCATCAACATCGTCGGCATCGTGCAGGACGAATGGAGCGAGACCGGCTGGTCGGCGCCGGGCGAGCCGGCCGAGATCCTGCGCCGCTTTGCGCGCTGGACCTGGCACGAGCGCGCGCGCGATCTGATCGCGACACCGAAGCGCTGGCTCAAATGGGCGTTGTATGAGCGCCGCGCTGCCTTCCGCGGCGGCGAGGGTCCCGTGACGTTGATGGGCGACGCCGCCCACCCGATGCTGCCCTTCCTGGCGCAGGGCGCCGGCATGGCGATCGAGGATGCCGCCGTGTTGGCTTGGTGCCTCAGGGAATACCTCGACGATCCGGCCGACGCGCTGCGCACCTATGAAGGCGCACGCCGCCTGCGCACCGCACGAGCCCAAAAGGCCTCGCATAAGCAGGGCCGGCTCTATGGGCGGAGTGGGCCGGAAGCGCTCATTCGCAATCTCGGCATGAAAATCATGGGTGGCGACAGGCTGCGGACGCACTACGATTGGATTTATACTTGGCGTCCGCCTGATGAGACGGGGAGCCTCGCCTGATGCTGTTTCCATCGACCGTTGCCGGCAGTCTGCCGAAACCCGCATGGCTCGCCGAGCCGAACAAGCTTTGGCCGAAATGGCAGCTTGCCGGCGAGGCGCTGGCGCAAGCCAAGCTCGACGCCACATTGCTCGCCGTCAAAACGCAGGAGGATGCTGGCATCGACATCGTCTGCGACGGCGAGATGTCGCGCCAGCACTTCGTGCACGGCTTCCTTGAATTCGTCGACGGCATCGATTTCGCTAACAAGGTCGAAATGGGCATTCGCGCCGACCGCTACAAGGCGATGGTACCGGTGGTGCGCGGCGCCTTGACGCTCAAAGGCCGCGTGCATGAGGCGGAGGCGAAGCACGCCCGCGCGCATACGAAACGGAAATTGAAGATCACGCTGCCGGGCGCCATGACCATCGCCGACACGGTCGCCGACGCGCATTACGGCAATCGCGCGAAGATGGCGCTCGCCTTCGCCGATCTCCTCAACAAGGAGGCGCGCGCGCTTCAAGCCGACGGCGTCGACGTCATCCAGTTCGACGAGCCCGCCTTCAACGTGTTCATGGACGAGGTGCCGACCTGGGGCGTCGAGGCGCTGGAGCGCGCTATCGACGGCCTCACCTGCGATACCGCCGTGCACATCTGCTACGGCTACGGCATCAAAGCGAATATCGACTGGAAGAACGCGCTCGGCGAGGAGTGGCGGCAGTACGAGAAGATTTTTCCGGCGCTGGCGAAGAGCCGCGTCAAGCAGGTCTCGGTCGAGGTGATCCACTCGCACGTGCCGCTGAAGCTGCTCGGCCTGCTCGAGGGCAAGGACATACTCGCCGGCGTCATCGACGTCGCCAACGACAAAGTGGAGACGCCGGAGGAGATCGCCGGCGTCATCAAAACTATGATGCCGTTCGTGCCGAAGGAACACATCGTCGCCTGCACCAATTGCGGGATGGCGCCGATGCGGCGCGACATCGCCGAGGCGAAGCTCAATGCGCTCGGCGCCGGCGCCAAGCTTGCGCGCGAGCGCTTCGGCTGAAGTCTCACCCGACGCCCCACGCGTCCTTCCAAACCGAACGGGAACGAGCCATGACGTCGATGCCTGGGTTTAAAGCCGGCCTGTCGCGACGCGCCGCACTTGCCGGCAGCGCCGCCCTGATCGCGGCCCCTGCCCTCGCCGAGGAATGCCGCATCGGTCCGCCCGCTCACAACAAGGGCTCGGTCGTTTGGATGGGAATGGACCAGGTCGAGCTCGACGCGGCCTATGACCAGTTGGAATACGCCCCGCTCGCCAAGCAGATCATCAAGCGTTACGCCTCCGCGAGCCTCGCCACGCGCGCGCGGCTAAGCGAGCCGCACCGCGTCGCCTACGGCCCGACCGAGCCGGAAAAGCTAGACATCTATCGCGCCAAAGAGCCAGACGCGCCGGTTTACGTTTTCATCCACGGCGGCGCGTGGATCGGCGGCGCGGCGTCCAGCTACGCTTTTCCCGCGGAAATGTTTACCCACGCCGGCGCGCACTACATCGCACTCGATTTCGTGGGCGTGAAACAGGCCGGCGGCGACCTCGGTGTCATGGCCGATCAGGTCCGGCGCGCCATCGCCTGGGTCCATAGGAACGCCGAGCAGTTCGGCGGCGATCGCCGGCGGCTCTATGTCGGCGGTCATTCGTCCGGCGGACATCTGTGTGGAGTCGCCGCCGTCACCGATTGGACCGCGTTCGGCCTGCCGGCGAACCCGGTGCGCGGCTGGCACTGCATGAGCGGCATGTTCGACATGAAGCCCGTGCGGCTGTCGAAGCGCAGTTCGTACCTCAAATTCACCGACGCCATGGAAGACGCAATGAGCGCCGAGCGTCATATTGCGGCGATCAATGCGCCGATGGTGCTCACCTCCGGCACCAATGAGACGCCGGAATTCCAGCGTCAAAGCCGCGATTTCGGCGCCAAGCTGAAAGCCGCCGGCAAAGCCGTGCAAAACGTCAGCGCGCCGGATTTCAACCACTTTGAAATGTGCGAGAGCCTCGGCAATCCGTACGGCCCGAACGGGCGGTCAGCGCTGACATTGATGGGGCTTGCCTGAGACGGCATCACCCGCGACACGTCGGCATCTTCAGGCCGCTATTCGAACAGTTGGCGACGAACGAGGCCGGGACCAGGCGGCCTCACATCTATGCAGCTTTTCCGTCTTCGACCGCTTCCAGAGTGTCGCAATCGGCGCAACGGAACACAGCCAGCCGTTTGTCGTCCACGATTTCCTGACCGTGGAATTCCATGGGCTTGCCGCAACGATGGCACGTGACGGGATGCGACAGACTGTTTTGAGCTTCCATAAAATCCCCCCATGTTTCTTGGGAGCGCGATTGGCGCTCAGGCAGTGAGGGGTAGAATTATACGTCCCTTGTGGTGGCCCGTCGATACGAAAGCACACCAAGGCAGCCACGCGACGCCGGCCTGCCTTCAAGTTCCCTCGGGTGAAGGCCCGGAAAATTCAGCCCAGACGTTTGTATCGAGGTTCTGATCGGCCTGTTCAGCCAATCGCGTGTAGCAACGCGCGAGGTAATTCCACTCGGCGGCTAGCTTCGCGTTCGTTTCACGTGCGGCCTTGGTGCGAAGCTCGGCCGCCAATTTTCTATATGATTCAGCGGGCGTCATGCCGTCCGGACACTACGCTTTGTACGGTAGCTGACAATCCCGGAAATTATACCGGCCGGAACCCTTCCTTACGTCGCAGGCGGCGCGGCTAGCGCCCCGCTCGGCCCATGACGTCCATCAGTTCGGCGACCTTGCGCCGCTGGTCGGCCTTGTCACCGGACGAAATCGCGTGCTCGACGCAGTGCGCGACGTGCTCGCGCAGAATCTCCTCCTCGACCCGCCGCAGCGCGGCGCGCGCCGCGCCGATCTGCGTGACGATGTCGATGCAGTAGCGGTCCTCTTCCACCATGCGCGCGAGCCCGCGCACCTGGCCTTCGATGCGGCCCAGCCGCTTGAGAGTGGCACTCTTGCTGTCCTTGCCCATGCCGTCTATATACCCCCATAGGGTATAAGTTGCAAGGACCGGACTTACCGCATGAGCGACGCGCATCACGGCCACGGCCATCACGACCACCATCATGATCATGGTGCGCCCGGCGAAGGCGGCGTCATCGATCCGGTCTGCGGCATGACGATCGATCCGCAAACGGCCAAGCACCGCGCCGACTCCAAGGGGCATCCGTATTATTTCTGCTCGGCCGGCTGCCGCGCCAAGTTCATCGCCAATCCGGAAAAGTATCTCAGCGTCCGCCAATCCGAGCCGATGATCGAAGGCGCGGTCTACACCTGCCCGATGCATCCAGAGATCCGGCAGGACCGCCCCGGCTCCTGCCCAATCTGCGGCATGGCGCTCGAACCGGAATTGCCATCGGCGGATCGCGGGCCGAACCCTGAACTCGTAGACTTCTCGCGCCGCTTCTGGATCGGCCTCGTACTGACGCTGCCGGTATTCGTACTGGAGATGGGCGCGCATGTCGCCGGGGCGCATCGGTGGATCGAGCCGACCCTGTCAAACTACGTCCAATTTGCTCTCGCCACGCCGGTCGTGCTTTGGGCCGGCGCACCATTCTTCGTGCGCGGCTGGCAATCGATCCTGACGCGCAACCTCAACATGTTCACGCTGATCGCCATCGGCACCGGCGTCGCCTGGGGCTACAGCGTCGTGGCGACATTCGCACCGGGCGTGTTCCCGCAGACCTTCCGCGGCCATGAAGGCGCGCCCGCGGTCTA
>DATCFB010000233.1:0-6605 GCA_036509755.1 Pseudolabrys sp.
GCCTTCTCCTCGTCTCGACGCTGATGGCCATGCTCACGGCCGCCACGGCGGAGGAGTTCTGGCGCGGCCGCGCCGAACCCTTGATGTCGCGCTGGCCGACCGTTTCTGTGCTGCTTGCCTATGCGGCTACACTGCTCGCACGCATCCCGGCGACGCTGCTGGCGCCGACGCTGCAAGGCCATTCGTTCATGAGCGGCGTCTCCTTCGCGCTGCTCGCCTTCGGCACGCTCCTGTTCACGGTCGTGCTCGCGTTCCTTCTGCTGAACATGACCAAGGAACGCACCGAGCTACAGCACAAGATCGCCTCGCTCATCGACCCGCTGAGTGGTGTGCCGAACCGTCGCGCTTTCCTTGACGGCGCCGCGCGCTTGCAGGCGCAGCAGCGGCTCGATCCGGAGCCGCTTGCCGTGATGCTGTTCGACCTCGATCGGTTCAAGGCGATCAACGACCGGCTCGGTCACGGCGTCGGCGACGCCGTGTTGCAAATATTCGCCGGTTCGGCCACCCGCACGCTTGGAGCCGACGTCCTGTTCGGCCGCATCGGCGGCGAGGAGTTCGCCGCGATGCTGCCGGCCGGCGATCTTGGCGCGGCGGAAGCGATTGCAGACCGCGTCAGGCGGAATTTCGTCAGCGCCGCCGCAAGCCATGGCCATAACGACCTGAAGCCAAGCGTGAGCGTCGGCGTCACGCTCGGACACGATCCGGACATGCCGGTCGCCAGCCTTCTCGCCGCCGCCGATCAGGCGCTCTATCGGGCCAAGGCGAATGGCCGCAACCGGGTCGAATGCACCGACGCGCCGGAGCCAACGGTGCCGCAGTCCGTCGCGGGCCTCGGCGAACGTCGCCGCTGGCGGAAGGCGGTCGGCGCCTGAATGGGCGCGACCGCGCCGGTTTGACTTCAATTCGATCCAGTATTTCGTAGAAAGGTGGCCTGCCGGGCAATGCTTCGCGCACGCCTCGACGGTAGGCTGTGCCCGCTTGACCCGAAATAAAGCAAAGGGCCGGGCGGAGGACCGATGTTCCCCACTGGCGGCCCGCCGGCGACGTTCCTGGACCTTCCGACGCTCGCTTTCGTCTCGATCGTGCTTGCGGGTCTTCTTGGCCTTTTTCTGCTCATCTGCTGGATGCAGGAGCGCGACGTGCGCCCGCTCGCCTGGTGGGGCTCGGCCTATTTGATCGGCGCCGCTTCGATGGCTTTGTGGTTGGCGCCGCAGCAGCGCTTTCCGGTGCCGCCGGAAGTGCTGGAGGCGATGACGCTGCTCGCCTGTGGCGTGATCTGGAGCGGCGTTCGCCTTTTCCATGGCCGTGAACTGCGCCCGCTCGGCGCGCTAGCGGGGGCGCTCGTCTGGCCGGTGCTGTGCCAGATGCCGGGCGTCGGCCAGGGCACGCATACGCGCATCAGCCTCGGTGCGCTTCTGGTCGCGACCTACACATTCCTCATCGCCTACGAACTGTGGCGCGAACGGCGTAAGTCGCTCTATTCGCGCGTGGCCGCCGTGATCGTGCCTTGCCTGCATGCCGCGATCTTCCTGATGCCGCTCGCCATGCAGGACTTGATGCCCGCCGAGGTCGCCGACAAATGGCTGACCGTGTTCGTGCTGGAGAGCATCATCTACGCGGTCGGCACGGCCTTCATCGTGCTGCTGATGGTGAAAGATCGTCACGTTCACGTCTATCGCCGCGCAGCGACCACGGATCATCTGACCGGGCTGCCGAACCGCCGCGCATTCCTCCATGGTGCGGTCGACTTGTGCGGGCGGCAGGGCCGCAAGCGCGAGCCATTAACGCTGTTGATGTTCGATCTGGACCATTTCAAGTCGATCAACGACCGTTTCGGCCATGCGATCGGCGACGAGGCGCTCAAGATCTTTGCGGAGGTGCTCAACACGAGCATGCGCGCGAACGATGTCATCGGCCGATTGGGTGGCGAGGAATTCGCCGCGATCGTGCCGGGTGATATCGAGGTTGCGGAGAAGATCGCCGAGCGCATCCGCGTTGGTTTCGAGCAGGCGGGCGAGTTGATTGCAGGCCATCCGATCGGCGGCACGGTCAGCATTGGTGCGGCTGTCGCGCGCGACCGTGTGGCCGATATCGACGCGCTGCTCAACCGCGCCGACATGGCGCTCTACGCGGCCAAGCGCGGCGGCCGCAACCGCATGTGCGCAGCTCCCGATGTCCTCTCCGATCAGGCCGAACCCGTTATCGTGCCGCTGCCGAAGCACGTGCCGGCCGAACCGCAGAGCGCGCCGATCGCTGAACCAGCCGTCTGACGCATCACGCAGGCGACCGGAAAAAAAGGGCGCCCGCGAGGGGCGCCCTTGGAATCGTATCGTCGCGCGACGTCGTAAGGACGCCGCCTTACGCCGAGTAGTACATCTCGTACTCGACCGGATGCGGGGTGTGCTCGAAGCGAATGACTTCGGTCATCTTCAGCTCGATGTAGCTGTCGATGAAGTCGTCGTCGAACACGCCGCCGGCTTTCAGGAAGTCGCGGTCCTTGTTGAGGTTCTCGAGCGCCTCGCGCAGGCTGCCGCAGACGGTCGGGATCTGCTTGAGCTCCGCCGGCGGCAGATCGTACAGGTCCTTGTCCATCGCATCGCCCGGGTGGAGCTTGTTCTTGATGCCGTCGAGGCCGGCCATCAGCAGCGCCGCAAAACCGAGATACGGATTGGCGAGCGGATCGGGGAAACGAACCTCGACGCGCTTGGCTTTCGGGCTCTCGGTGTAGGGGATGCGGCACGACGCCGAGCGGTTGCGCGCAGAGTAGGCGAGCAGCACCGGCGCCTCGAAGCCTGGCACCAGACGCTTGTAGGAGTTGGTCGTCGGGTTGGTGAAGGCGTTGATTGCCTTGGCATGCTTGATCACCCCGGCGATGTAGGACAGGCACATGTCCGAGAGACCGGCATACTTGTCGCCGGCGAACATCGGCTTGCCGCCCTTCCAGATCGACTGGTGACAATGCATACCCGAGCCGTTGTCGCCGTAGATCGGCTTCGGCATGAAGGTCGCCGTCTTGCCGTAGATCTGCGCGACCTGCTGGATGCAGTACTTATAGATCTGCAACTGGTCGGCCATGAAGGTCATCGGCGAGAACTTCAGCCCGAGCTCATGCTGGGCGGACGCGACTTCGTGGTGATGCTTCTCGACCTTGGCGCCCATCTTGGCCATGGCCGCGAGCATTTCCGAGCGCATGTCCTGCGCCGAATCCTGCGGCGGCACCGGGAAGTAGCCCTTCTTGATGCCGATGCGGTGGCCGAGATTGCCGCCTTCGTAGTCGGTGTCGGAGTTGGTCGGCAGCTCGATCGAGTCGAGCTTGAAACCCGTATTGTAGGGATCGGCCTTGTACTTGACGTCGTCGAACACGAAGAACTCGGCCTCGGGGCCGAAATAGATCGTGTCGCCATAGCCCATCGATTTCACGAGGGCTTCCGCCTTCTTCGCCATGCCGCGCGGATCGCGGTTATAGGGTTCGCCGGTGGTCGGCTCGAGCACGTCGCAGACGAGGACGAGCGTGGTCTCGGCGAAGAACGGGTCGATGCAGGCCGTCGCCGGGTCGGGCATCAGGCACATGTCGGATTCGTTGATGGCCTTCCAGCCCGAGATCGAGGAGCCGTCGAACATCTGGCCCTCGGCGAACGTGTCTTCCTCGATCATGGTGACGTCGAAGGTGACGTGCTGCCACTTTCCGCGCGGATCGGTGAAGCGGAAGTCGACGTATTTGACGTCGTTGTCCTTGATCATTTTCATGACGTCTTTGGCGGTAGTCATGGATCTCTTATCCCCCTTGTTACTGAATGCTGTGCGGGACGGGCGTCCGCCGCCTGTTTAAATGGCATCGATCCCGGATTCACCGGTCCTGATACGAACGGCTTCCTCGATGTTGGAGACGAATATCTTGCCGTCGCCAATCCGGCCAGTTTGAGCAGCGCGCCGGATCGCATCGATCGCTTTTTCCACCATTTCGTCACCGACCACGACTTCAATTTTCACCTTGGGGAGAAAATCCACGACGTATTCAGCGCCTCGGTAGAGCTCGGTATGTCCTTTTTGCCGACCGAAGCCCTTGGCCTCGGTCACGGTAATCCCCTGCAGGCCGACTTCCTGCAATGCCTCCTTCACCTCGTCCAGCTTGAAAGGCTTGATGATGGCTTCGATTTTTTTCATTTGCCGGTCCTGACCTTGAACTCGCCGGGGTGAAATCCGGAGAACCGCCCCTGCGTTAGCAGGTCTTGTGCCAAGGCGGCAAAGCCGAAAACGGGCGAGCGGCCAATGCTTTGCGGATGGCGGAGCGGGGTGTTCCGGCGTCAAAGACAGTAAGCCGCCTAAGAAAGCGGCAGATTGACCAATTAATGTGCCGAAAAACTGGCGTTGAAACAGGCAAACAGGGCGCGAATTGTCCGGCCGGCGCGGTGCCGTTAGGGTCGTGGCTGCGATGTTCGAACTGCTCACCAGCGCCGAAATGGCCGAGGCCGATCGGCTGACGATCGCCAGCGGCGTTCCCGGAATGACGCTGATGGAGCGGGCCGGACGCGCCGTCGCCGATGCGGTCTCGGCGCGGCGGCAGGGGCGGCCTGTGACCGTCGTTGCCGGGCCCGGCAATAATGGCGGCGACGGCTTCGTCGCGGCGCGCATTTTGGCGGACCGCGGGACGCCTGTGCGGGTGCTGCTCCTCGGAGCGCGCTCCAGGCTCAGGGGCGATGCGGCCGAGGCGGCGTCGCGCTGGGCCGGTCCGACCGAGAATGCAACGCCGGACGCGCTCGATCCCGATCACGTCGTCGTCGATGCGCTGTTCGGCGCGGGGCTCGACCGCGACGTGACCGGCCTCGCGCGGGCGATGATCGAGGCCATGAACCGGGCCCGCGCGCCGGTGATCGCCGTCGACCTGCCGAGCGGCATCAACGGCACGACCGGTCAGGTCATGGGCCTCGCTGCGCGCGTCGCGCATACGATTACGTTCTTCCGGCGCAAATCCGGTCATTTGCTGCTGCCCGGCCGGCTGCATTGCGGCACGGTCGAGATCGCCGACATCGGCATTCCCGCGCGCGTGCTCGAGACCATCGCGCCGACGACCTCCGCCAACGAGCCGGGCCTGTGGCGCGAAGCATTTCCGGTGCCGCAGCCGGACGGCCACAAATACACGCGCGGTCATGCCGTCGTCGTCTCGGGCGGCGTGTCGACGACCGGTGCGGCCCGTCTCGCGGCGCGCGGCGCGCTCCGTGCCGGGGCAGGGCTCGTGACCTTGGCCTCGCCGCAAGACGCTCTAGCGGTCAATGCAGCCGCGAGCCTTGCCGTTATGGTGCGCGCGGTCGATGGCGCGGCGGCGCTTGCCGAGTTCCTGGCCGATGCACGCCGCAATGCCGTGGTGCTCGGACCCGGCGGCGGTGTCGGAGGCGACATGAGGGCGGCCGTTGCCGCGGCGCTCGGGTCGCAAGCCGCCGTGGTGCTTGACGCCGATGCTCTGACGAGCTTTGCCGATGAGCCGGACGCCGTCTTCGACCTCGTTCGGTCCCGACCGGAGCCGGTCGTCATGACCCCGCATGAAGGCGAGTTTTCGAAGTTATTCAGAGTGATATCTGGAGATGCTAAGCTTCTTTCGAAACTTGAGCAGGCGCGCGTGGCCGCCGCCGCAAGCGGTGCCGTGCTGCTGCTCAAGGGCGCGGATACCGTGGTGGCCGCGCCGGACGGCCGCGCCAGCATCGCCGCCAATGCGCCGGCTTACCTCGCCACCGCCGGCGCCGGCGACGTGCTTGCCGGCATGGTTGCCGGTCTGCTCGCCCAGCACATGCCGGCGTTCGAGGCCGCCAGTGCTGCGGTTTGGCTGCACGGCGAGGCGGCTGCCGCGTTCGGTCCGGGGCTCATATCGGAGGACCTTCCGGACGCGCTTCCCGGTATTTATGCCTGCCTATCGGCCGGCCTCCGCGGCACTTGAGCACGGCGCTGCCACACCCCATTTTTTTGCTGCGCCCGCGAACCCGCATGTTATAAGCCGCGCCGCCTGCAAAGGGGCTATTTCCCTGCTGCGGGCGACGGCGCAGGATGGTCCTGTGGTCGCCCTTTGCGGGCGTGGCGGAATTGGTAGACGCGCTGGATTTAGGTTCCAGTGGCGAAAGTCGTGGGGGTTCGAGTCCCTCCGCCCGCACCAACACAAGGGCCGATGAATTCGCGGGTCTTTGCGGCCCGCATCCCGACACGACCGGCGCGTGCGGCTTGGACGGTTCGAGCCGATGCGACGCGAGTGCAAGCAAAGAAAAGTGTGGCCAAATGCAAGTTACCGAAACGCTCTCCGAAGGCTTGAAGCGCGAATACAAGGTGGTCGTTCCGGCCTCCGAACTCGGCGCCAAAGTCGACGCCCGTCTCGACCAGATGAAGACGCAGGTCCGGCTCAACGGCTTTCGCCCCGGCAAGGTGCCGGTCGAGCATTTGAAGCGCATGTACGGCCGCGCCACCATGGCCGAGATCATCGAGAGCACGGTTCGCGACACCAACAACCAGATCGTCTCGGAGCGCGGCTTCAAGCTCGCCGCCGATCCGAAGGTGACGCTGCCGGAGGAGAAGGACGAGGTCGAGAAGCTGATCGAGGGCAAGAGCGATCTCGCCTATACGGT
>DATCFB010000234.1:0-2724 GCA_036509755.1 Pseudolabrys sp.
GCCGCCTCGATCGCCTTGCGCGACTGCTCGTGCTCCTCGACCGCGAGCCCGCGCTGGTAGGTGACCGATGTCGTCACCGCTTCGCGCATCGCGTCCTGGAGATCGCGGGGCCAGGCCTCGAAGCTGGCGCGATGCAGGAAGACCGGCCGCGAAATATAGAAGTGCGACGTCAGGCTGTGAAACTTGTGAAAATTGTGCACGCCGTAGATGACCGTGTTGGCCAGCGGGTTCTCTTGCGCGTCGAGCGTTCCCGCCTTGATCATGGCGATGGCCTCGGTGAGGTCCATGCGCATGGCGATGGCTCCGATGAGCTCGAATGTGCGGCGCTGGACCTCGCTCGGCAGAACGCGGATCTTCATGTCCTTCATATCGGCGGGCAGATGGATCGGCCGCAGGCGGTTCGAGATGTGGCGGAAGCCGTTCTCGAACCAGCCGAGAACGCGATAGCCGATGCGGTCCTCGATGCGGTCGACCAGGAAGTCGCCGAGCGCGCCGTCCATGGCGCCTCGCGCCTGCGTGTTGTTGGCGAACAGGAACGGCAGGTCGACGAAGCCGAGCTCCGGCACGCGGTCGGTGAGATAGCTCGACGATTGGTAGCCGAGCGTAATCTCGCCGCTCTCGACCAGTGTGAGGATGTCCTCGGCCTTATGGCCGTGGTCCATGACGTTCCAGACATACTCGATCGCAATGCGGTCGCCGAACCGGGCGACGAGCCGGTCGCCGATGAATTTCATCGATTTCGAGAAGCCGGTGGTCGCCGGCCCGTAGCCGCCCATGCGGATCTTGATCGTTTCGGTCATGATTCCTGCCTTCGAGGGACGCGCTTCTATAGCGGCGCTATCGCAACTGTCCAAGCCGCATGCTTTGCGGCGCACCACGCCTGGGCGCTTGCACGGATAAATTTCGCATATATCCTGTCACCAATAGAAACACTGCGGCGGGAGCACATGGCAGAAGCTCAAAGATCGTTTCTCATTGGTGCCGCCGCGGGCGTGGTCATGCTCATCGTGGCCGCTCCGGTCGTCGGCCTGTTGTGGACGCGCGCGGCGACCGAGCGCAGCCAAATCCTCACCACACTCGCAAACGTGGGCAGCCGGCTGGATAAGAACAATGCCTCGCTCGACGACATGCGCAAGACGGCTTCCCTCGCCGGCGTGACCAAGCAGCTCGACGAGCTCAACGCCCGCATTAAAAGCACCAACGAGGCGTTGGCCGGCGTGCAGAAGGCCTCGCTCGACAATATCCGCGACCGCCTCGAGCAGGTGGAGGCCGGCGTGAAGTCCGGCAACGTGGCGCTCGCTGGGCTGCAAAAAGGCCTGGCGCCGGACGGCATGAGCAAGCAGCTCGGTCAGCTCGCCGCCAATTTGACGGCGCTGGAGACCTCGCTCGCCGACCTCAGGCAGGCGACCGGCGGAAGGCCTGTGCCGGGCGGCGCTCCGGTGAAAGTCGCCGCGACGCTGGACGCGATGAAGACGATGCCCGCGTCGCCATCGGTTCCGACCGAGCTGATCGTGGTGCACATGCAGAACCCGGCCACCGGGCCAGCCATGGCCAGCGCGGCGAGCGGCGCGATCGCGCCACTCAGCGTGCATTTCCAGAAAATCGGCGGTACAGACGAGACAGCGCAGACCGCGGCGATCGTCGGACGGCTGAAGGATCTGCTGAAGAGCCGGCACGGCTGCGCGATCTCGGTCGCCGGCTATGCCGATACGCTCGGCGACGACGACATCAATCTTGCCGTGTCAAAGGACCGCGCACATTCGATCGCGGTGACGCTGAAAGAAGCGCTCGGCACCGACGTGCAGATCGCCGAGACGGCGTGGGGCGAGCGCCGCCTGCACGAGATGACCAAGGACAATATCGCCAGCAAGCTCAATCGCCGCGTCGACATCGCTGTGCAGTGCAAGTCGTAAGCTTCTTTACCCTCCCGCTTGTGGGGAGGGTCGCGAGCGGAAGCGAGCGGGGTGGGGGGTCCTGTAGTTAAACGGACGACCCCCACCCCGACCGCCTGCGGTCGACCCTCCCCACAAGGGGGAGGGTAAGAAGAACAGCTACTTCTCCCCGACGCCCCAGTGCCAGAAGTCGCGGCCTTCTTTGCGCATGAATCGCGCGAGTACCATCTTGTGCACTTCCGACGCGCCGTCGACCAGCTTCGCCGAACGGGCGTAGCGATAGATCCATTCGACGATGGTATCTTTTGAATAGCCGCGCGCGCCCTGCAACTGGATCGCCACGTCGGCGGCGTTGTGCAGCGTGTCGGCGACGTGCACCTTGGCCATCGACACTTCCTTGCGCGCGCGCGCGCCGTGGTCGAGCAGCCAGGCGGCATGCATCGTCAGGAGACGGCCGATCTGGATCTGGTGCGCGATCTCGCCGAGCTTGATCTGCACGCTCTCGCGGTCGGCGAGCTTGATGCCGAAGCCCTCGCGCTTCTCGACGTAGTCCTGCGCGATCTCCATGCAGCGCTTGGCGAAGCCGAGCCAGCGCATGCAGTGCGTGAGCCGCGCCGGGCCAAGCCTGATCTGCGTCGCCTTCAGCCCGTCGCCCTCGGCCATCAGCACGTTCTCGAATGGGATTTCGAGGCCGTCGAATTCGAGCTCGCAGTGGCCGCCATGCTCCTCCGGGCCCATGATCGGGATGCGGCGCAGGATGCGCCAGCCCGGCTGGTCCTTGTGGAAGAGGAATGCGGTAAGGCCGCGGCGCGGATCGTCGGACGTGCGCGCC
>DATCFB010000235.1:0-6070 GCA_036509755.1 Pseudolabrys sp.
CATCGAGCGCTTCAAGATGTACCAGCCGCTGATCGCGCACCTGCAATGCTCGCAGGTGCCGGTGCGTCACGAGCCGGATGCGGACGGCGAGATCAACTATCCCTTCGTCTTCGCCGAGATCGACCGGCTCGGCTATTCCCACTGGATCGGCGCCGAATATCGGCCGCGGGCGAGGACCGAGGCGGGGCTCGGCTGGGGCGCGCAATACGGCCTGAAGGCCTCCGGCTAACCATCAAAGCTATTGAAAACGCGTCCCGTCCGGCTTTGCCGGGCCCGATTCGACCTGCTAGATTAACCCTCATGTTTAGACGCCGGACCAGGACCGAGGCGGCTGACGCCGCGCCGTCGGGGCTCAAGGACGCCGTACACGAGGCGCGCATCGAGGCGGCCGAGCGTTCGGCCGTCGTCGTCGATCTGCGCGACGCCGAGCTCGCGCGTCTCGAACTGCTCAACGAGGCGCTCGACCCGGTATTCAAGGACATTCCGGCCGACGTCGAACTGTTCGACCGCGGTCTTTCGCGTGGCGACGTGCCGCGGCTGTGGGTCGACGTCGTCGCCCATGTCGCGATGGGGCACGACAAGCGTCAGTACCGCTTCCTCCAGGACACGCGCTATGGCCGCGCGGTACTCGCCGAAAGCTATGAAATTGCCGACATCAAGCAGGCGGTGACGCGCTATGTCGCGGGGCGCCTGGTCGAGCGCGAACGGGCGCTGTCCGACGACGAAGGGCGGCCGGTGGCGCAGACCGTGCTGCGCGTCGAGCGCCGGCGGCGGAAATGGCACGCGTTTCGTGTCTTTGTGCTCGGCCTGATCGTCGGTGTCGCCGGCCTCGTGGCGCTGGTCTTGATCAGCGCGCCGCCGCAGTAGTTCACAGCCATCGTGACTCTGTACGCTGGGCTAAGCGAAGCGAGCCCACCGGCGGACTTCCAAATTGTCGAAACATCGATAATGGGCACGGCGCGTCGCGCCTTTGCCCACCCTACGTAAGATTCATTCGCCGCCGCTCCGTGATTTCCCCATCCGCACCGACGCCGCGCGACGTCATCTCGCAACGCCACGCGCCGGGTTCACCATCGATGGCGTAGAGATTATAGGCGGCATCGTCGCGCGACAGGCCCGGCGCCGCGGACGCCGACGGCACGCCGACCGCCGGCACGCGCGTGCCGTTCGGTCCGTGCAGCGAGTTCAGCATGTGCACGTGGTCGTGGCCGTGCAGCAGCAGCTCGGCGCCATGCGATGCGATCACCTTCATCAGTCCGGCTGCGTCGGTGAGCCGCTTGTGCGGTTTCGCCGCGCTGATCGGCGGATGGTGGATGAGGATCACGCGAAAGAGGCCTTCCGCCTTGAGCGCGTCGAGCAGGGGCGCCAGCGCGTCGATCTGGGCGCGGCCGAGCCGGCCCGTCGCCATGAACGGCGCGGTCGAGACGGCGGTGGACAGGCCGATCAGCGCCAAGGGCCCACGCCGTCGCACATAGGGAAAGCCGACGGTACCGTCATCGCCGGTCATGTAGGGCGTCCATTGCGACGCATAGCGGACGGCCTGCCGGACATAGGCGTCGTGATTGCCCGGCACGAAGCTGACGTTCTTGAACGAGTCCAGTTGTTGCAGCCATCTGCGGCCGCGCACGAACTCCGCTTCCAGCGCGATGTTGGCGATGTCGCCGGTCAAAGCGATATGGTCGGGCGCTTGAGCCTTCAGATCGGCGATCAGCGCGTCGAGCGTGGCGCGGTCGTGCGCGAAGCGCCGTTTGCGCAGCCAGTTGATGTAGCCGGTGACGCGCTTGCCTGGGAGCTCGCCCATGCGCGGCGCCGGCAGCGGCGCGAGATGTATGTCCGAGAGATGGGCGAGGGTGAACATGTGTTTTTCATGCCCGGCCTTGTGCAGGGCATCCACGTCTATGCTGGCGCATCTTAAAGACGTGGATGGCCGGGACCAGCCCGGCCATGACGTGGAAAGGCAGCGCGCGCGTCAGTCTATCACGAACTGCCGATCAGAATGCCGGCGACGAACACCAGCACGCCGCTGGTGACGACCTGGAATGTCGCGCGCAGGAGCGGCGCGTCCATGTAGCGGTGGCGAATCCACGATATGATCCCGAGTTCGACAGCGACCACCACAATGGCGATGGCGGTCGCGGTCCAGAAATCGGGAATCAAGTAAGGCAGCGCGTGGCCGACGCCGCCGATCGCCGTCATGGCGCCGGTGACCGGTCCGCGGATCCAGGAAGAACCGCGTCCGGTCAGCGAGCCGTCATCCGAGAGGCCCTCGGCGAAGGCCATGGAAATGCCGGCGGTGATTGCGGCGGCCATTCCGACGAGAAATGTCGCCCAAGTATTGTGGGTGGCGAAGGCGGCGGCAAAGAGTGGCCCGAGTGTCGATACCGAGCCGTCCATCAAGCCCGCAAGTCCCGGCTGCACGTATTGCAGCATGAACATGCGCTTGGCGCTCGCGTCTTCTTTGGCGCGGGCGTCTTTGTCGAGAATTTCCTCACCCAGTTGGTGCGCCAGCGATTCGTGCCCGGCCTCGGCCTCGGCGAGATCGACGAGGAGCTGGCGCACAGATACGTCGCGCGCGAGTTCGGCGGCGCGCCGGTAGAAACGCTCCGCCTGGAATTCCATGTTCTCGGCGAACTTGCGCACCTCGTCGAGGCCGAGCGGCCGCATCAGCCATGGAGTCGACTTGTGCTGGATGAAGCCCTTCACGTCCTGGCGGCGGATCAGCGGCAGGTATTCGCCGAATTTCTGCCGGTAAAGATCGAACAGACGCGAGCGGTGCGTGACCTCCTCGTCCGCCATCTCGTCGAAGACCTTGGCCGAGGCGGGAAACTGTTCGCGCAGACCCTCGGCGAAGCCGCGGTAGATGCGGCTGTCCTCCTCCTCATTGGTGATGGCCAGCGCCAGCACCTCTTGCTCGGTCAGATCGGCAAAATTCTTCACGGATTGGGGCCCCTCGCAGTCGCCGGGTCGAACGCAAGGACAGGTATATTAGAACTATTACAAACTGCAACCGGTCAGCTTGCACCGCATCGACCCTTTCCGGTAACGCCTCGTTGAACGGCGAGGTGAGAGAAAGCCGAATGACCCTGACCCGCCTCCGCCGCCGGCTGGAACCGGCGATCCGGCCGATGATGCACCTCTATTGGCGCGTCACCCGTGCCGCGACGCTCGGCGCGCGCGGCATGGTGATCGACGGCCACGGCCGCCTGTTCCTGGTCAAGCACTCCTATGTCGACGGCTGGCACATGCCCGGCGGCGGCGTCGAGACCGGGGAAACGATGCAGACGGCGCTCGCGCGTGAACTCGCCGAGGAAGGCAACATCACGCTGACTGGCCAGCCGCAACTCTTCGCAGTCTACTTCAATGCGCGGGTGTCGCGGCGCGATCACGTCGGACTCTACATCGTGCGCGACTTCTTGCAGGAGAGTCCGCCGCAGCCGAACCGCGAAATCGTCGAGCACGGCTTCTTCGCGGTCGATGCGCTGCCGCAGGACACCAGCCGCGCCACGCGTGCGCGCATCGATGAGGTGCTCAAGGGCGTTGCGGTCAGTGAATTGTGGTGAGCGAACCGGCGCGTTGGGCGACGTCTGTAATTCAACAACGACTCTTCAGCCGCGCTGGAACAGCGCGAGCTTGACGCCGAAGGCGATGAAGATCGCGCCGATCGTGCCGTCGATCAGCCGCTGATAAGACCGTGCGCGGCGCACCATGCGAACTGCCCGTGCGGTCACGAAGGCGACGATCAGATTCCACAGCGAGCCGTTGACGTTGAAGATCACGCCGAGAAGGAACAGCGCGAGAGCTTTCGACGGCGCCGACGCGTCGACGAATTGCGGCAGGAAGGCGAGGAAGAACAGCGCCACCTTCGGATTGAGCGCGTTGGTGATGAAGCCCTGGCGGAAGACCGTGGACAGCGGCAGTGACGCCTTCTTCGTTCCGGCCGTTTCGTCGTCGTGGCTTGCACGCCGCGTCAGCAACATGCGCGCGCCCATATAAACAAGATAGGCCGCGCCGCAGAACTTCACGACGGCGAAAGCCGCGGCCGAGGCGGCGATCAGCGCGGAGATGCCCAACGCCGCCGCGGTGATGTGCACCATGATGCCGCAGCCGACGCCCGCCACGGCGGCAACGCCGCCGCGCAAGCCGAGCTGAGTCGAACGCGCCACGATCAGCGCGGTATCAGGACCGGGCGTGATGTTGAGAAGCCAGCCGGCGAGAATGAAGATGAGCAGATCGTGCGTGCCGAGCATGCGCTTGCAGCCGGTGCCGGAATTTCAATGCGAGAAGCGCGCGCGGTCGTGCGGCGCGGCGAAATCGAGCTGCGGACCGACCGGCACGATGCCGGTGGGGTTTACGTGGCGTTGACTCCAATAGTAATGCCGCTTGATCTGCTCGAGGCTCACCGTCTCGGCGATGCCGGGCACCTGATAGAGGTCGCGCAGGTAGTTCGACAGGTTCGGATATTCGGTGATGTGCCGCCAGTTGCATTTGAAGTGCGAATAATAGACGGCGTCAAAGCGGATCAAGGTCGGGAAGAAACGCCAGTCGGCTTCGGTCAACTGCGCCCCGGCGAGATACCGCTGGCGCGACAGGATCTGCTCCATCTCGTCGAGCGTGTCGAACAGATTGCGGAACGCCTGCTCGTAAGCGGCTTGCGAGCTGGCGAAGCCGGCGCGATAGACGCCGTTGTTGACGTTCGGATAGACCAGGTCGTTGAGGCGGTCGATTTCGGTGCGCAACTGCGCCGGATAGTAGTCGGTGTGCACGTTGGTATGCGCGCCGAACGCAGAATTGAGCATGCGGATGATTTCGGACGATTCGTTGTTGACGATCGTCTTGCGCTGTTTGTCCCACAGCATGGGCACGCTGACCCGGCCGGTGTAGCGCGGCTCCGCGAGAACATAGACCTCCGACAATTTGCTCTTGCCGTTGACGGCGTCGCCGCTCGATCCGGCCGCGGTGTCGAAGGTCCAGCCGTCGCGCCCCATGTCGGGCGAGACGACCGAAAGCGAGATGACGCTCTCCAGCGCCTTCAGCTTGCGGAAAATGACGGTGCGGTGCGCCCAGGGGCAGGCGAGCGAGACATAGAGATGGTAGCGGCCGGGCTCGGCCTTGAAGCCGCCTTCGCCGGCCGGGCCGGGACTCCCGTCCGGGGTCACCCAGTTGCGGAATTGCGTCGTCGGGCGGACGAAGTGCCCGTCCTTGGTGCGCGAAACGTCGTCCTGCCACACGCCGTCGACCAGAAGTCCCATCGCTCTACCCTGCCTCCGCTTGTCGCTCTCATTTAGGATGCCGCGGTGGAGAAGGCCACCGCCAATGGACCTGCGGGAAGGGGGGTGCTAATCGGCTCGCATGAACGACCTGGCGCTGACCATACGGCCGGAGACGCCGGAGGACGATGCCGCGATCGAGCGGCTGCATGAGCGCACCTTCGGCCCGGGCCGCTATGCGCGCACAGCCTTCCGTATTCGCGAGGGGCGGCGGCATCTGCTGCCGGCCTCGTTCACCGCCAGCATCGGCACGCTGCTGGTCGGCTCGGTGCGGCTGACGCCGGTGACTGTCGGGGCAACGGCCGCGCTGCTGCTCGGACCGCTGACGGTCGAGCCGCCGTTCCGCTCGCACGGCATCGGCCGCAAGCTCCTGGAACGGGCGCTTGCCGATGCGCGGAAGCAGGGACACCGGCTGGTCTTCCTGGTCGGTGACGAGCCCTATTACGGACGGCTTGGCTTCAAGTGCGTGCCGAAGCGGCAGGTCACCATGCCCGGCCCGGTCGATCCGGCGCGGTTGCTGGTCGCCGAGCTCGTGCCCGGCGCCTTCGATGGCGTAGCAGGTCCCGTCATGCCGGACTGGGACATCGGCCCATAAATTTGAGCGATCGCAGTCACCGCATCATTGCGACGGCGTCTTCGACGGTGATCATCAGCGTCATCAGCGTCATCGGCGTCATCGGCTCAACCGGTGAAGCGCCGAAGCCGTGCCGCTCGTAGAACGACTTCGCGCTCTCCGACAAAGCATGCACGAGAATGGCGCGCGCGCCGACCGTTTCCGCGGCGCCGACGATGCGCAGCACCGC
>DATCFB010000236.1:0-14536 GCA_036509755.1 Pseudolabrys sp.
GCCGATCAGGCCGAGCGTCAACTGCCGATCCATCAGAACGGAGAGTGCGGCCACCGCGGGAATGGTCATGCCGATGCTGGCCAGCGCCGAGCCGAGCACGAGATTGACGCTGCTCTGAAGCCGGTTCATTAGCGCCGCCCGTACCGACGCAATGCCTTCGGGCAGCAGCACGACGGCGGCGATGACCACGCCGACGACCGCCTGCGGCAGACCGGCGGCCTGCACCGCCTTTTCCAGCGGATAGGACAAAAGCTTTGCCAGCAGGATGACGGCGGCGAGCGAGAGCGGCAGCAGGATCGCGCTGGCGAGCGTCACGCCGTTCGAGGGCGGCGGTTCGTCCGCATCGGCCTCCGTGTCGGCAAGATCGAGAAAGTAGTCGCGATGGCGGACGGTCTGCACAAAGACGAAAACCGCATAGAGCGCAAGACAGACGATACCGACGACGATGAGCTGGATCGGCGCGAATTCGCGTTCGCCACCGGCGAGCACGAAACTGGGCAGCACCATCGTCAGGACGGCGAGCGTGCCGAGCACGGCGAGGGCCGCCGAGGCGGCGTCCAACTGGAAACTCTGCTCGTGATGGCGCTGGCCGCCGAGCACCAGGCACATGCCGATCACGCCGTTGAGCACGATCATCACGGCGGAGAACACGGTGTCGCGCGCCACCACCGCGGTGCCACTCGCGTCCGACAGCATGATCGAGACGATGAGCGCCACTTCGATCACGGTCACTGCGACGGCGAGGATGATCGAGCCGAACGGCTCGCCGACGCGGACCGCGAGCACCTCCGCATGATGCACCGAGGCGAACACGGTGGCGCCGAGCAGCAGCGCGGCCGCGCCGGTGACGATGGTAGAGCCGCCGGCCGCTATGCCGGTGAAAGCGAGCGCGATCAGCAGGCCGCCGGCGGCGGGCGCGATCCACGACCAGTGCGGGATGGAGACGTGAGTCTTGTGGGCCATGCCGGCGGTGTTTGGAGGTCGCGATTTCGTGTTAGGAACGCGGCGGTCGGAGAGGTTCGGAACGCATCATGCCCATCACCATCTACGGCATCAAGAACTGCGACACCATGAAGAAGGCGCGCGCCTTTCTCGACAAGCACAAGGTCGATTACGTCTTCCACGACTACAAGACGGCGGGGATCGACCAAGAGCGTCTCGAAGGCTGGGCCAAGAAGGCCGGCTGGGAGACGCTGCTCAACAGAGCCGGTACGACCTTCAAGAAGCTGCCGGACAAGGACAAGGAAAAGGACGGGCTCACCGAGAAGAAGGCGATCGCGCTGATGCTGGCGCAGCCCTCGATGATCAAACGTCCGGTGCTGGAATTGCCGCGCGGCAAGCTTCTGGTCGGCTTCAAGCCGGAGTGGTACGCCGAATTGGCTTAGGCACATGCCCGGCGCGATGCCGGGCATGATGCCGTGTGGCCTTACGCCTTGATCTTCTCGCGCACTTCGTCGTGCAGACGGACTACCTCGGGCGTGAGGTTTTGCGCGAAATCTGCCATCTCGTAGAACGGCCGGATCTCGATCTCGCTCGGCCCGAGCATCGGATTGGGGCAGCGCTTCACCCATGCGACCGCTTCGGCCATGTCCTTGACCTTCCAGATCCAGAAGCCGGCGACCAGTTCGCTCGTGGCCGCGAAAGGCCCGTCGATCACGGTGCGCTTCGCGCCATCGAAGGCGACGCGCTTGCCCTGTGACGACGGCTTCATGCCGTCGCAGATCTCCAGGATTCCGGCCTTGGCCAGGTCCTCGTTGAACTTGCCCATGGCCTCGAGCAGTTCGGTCGAGGGCAGGGTGCCGGCTTCGCTCTCTTTGGTCGCTTTGACCAGGACCATCACGCGCATTGTCTTGTCTCCGTCCATTGCTTCGATTGTTTGACGCCTTACGACCGGCAAGCTTGCCGGCCGCTCACTTGAGATCGAGAACCGGCGTGAAGCCGCCGTAGATCAGCCGCTTGCCATCGAAGGGCATGGCGCCGACGTCTTTCATGCGCGGATCCGACATCATCTTCTTGCTGCCTTCATCGCGCACGGCCTTCGAGGGCCATTCGATCCAGGAGAAGACGATGGTCTCGCCGGGCTCCGCCTTCACCGATGCGTAGAAGTCGGTGACCTTGCCTTTCGGCACGTCGTCGCCCCAGCACTCGATCATGCGGGTCGCGCCGAATTCCTTCATCAGCGGCCACATCTTCCGGGTGTGGTCGAGATAGGCGTCCTTGTTGCCGGACGGAACGGGGATGATAACGCCGTCGAGATACATGATGTGCTCCTTGGGTTGAGGTTGTGACTGCGGCCGGTCGCGGCCGCCGCGTTGGGTTCAGGCGGCGGCCTGCCGGCCGGTCGTCTTCAGGAAAGCGTCGACATCCATCCACATGACTTGCCAGGCGTGGCCGTCCGGATCGTCGAAGCTGCGGCCATACATGAAGCCGTGGTCGCTCGCGGGCTCCAACTCGCGCGCGCCGGCGCTGACGGCCTTGGCGACGGTGGCATCGACCGCCGCACGGCTGTCCTCGGAGATGCACAGGAGTGCGGCGCTGGTCTTGTGCGCGTCGGCGATCTCCTTGGCGGTGAACTGCCGATATTTGTCGTGCGTCAGGAGCATCACGTGGATGGTCTCCGAGAGCACCATGCAGACGGCCGTTGCGTCGCAGAAGCGCGGATCCTTCCGGCCGCCGATCGCCTCATAGACGGCGACCGAGCGATCGAGGTCGGTGACGGGCAGGTTGACGAAGATGAGCTTGGACATCGGGGCGTTCCCCTTGGGCTGTGGTGGCGTTGCGATGACTTGCGGACCATCGCATGACGAGTTATATTACGCAACAAAGAAGTTAGAAAAAATAACTAACAGGTCCGCAAAGGGACTAAACCTTTGAATAAACGGCTCTATGACGATGCCTGCGGGGCCGCCCACGCCCTCGAACTGGTCGGCGACCGATGGGCGCTGCTGGTCATCCGCGAATTGCTGCTCGGGCCCAAGCGCTTCAGCGATCTGCGCGGCGGACTTCCCGGCATCAGCGCCAATGTGTTGACGCAGCGGCTCGAGGAGCTCGAGGCGAACGCCGTCGTGATGCGGCGCAGATTGCCGCCGCCGGCCTCGGCCTGGGTCTACGAATTGACGCCGTGGGGTCTCGAGGCGGAGGAGATCGTCAAGGTGATCGGCCGCTGGGCGGCGCGCTCACCGTCGCACGATCCGAGCCTGCCGATCAGCGTCGCTTCGACCGTCATGTCGATGCGCACGATGTTCGCTGCCGACCGCGCGAAGGACCTGTCGGGCAGAATCGGTTTTCGCCTCGGCCGTGAGGAATTCGTCGCGACGCTCGTCAAAGGCAAGCTGACCATCGCTCGCGGGGCAGCGAACGAGGCCGATGTCGTCGTCGAAGGTGACCAGCAGGCGCTGGCCGGGGCGATTTATGGCGGCGTGCCGCTGGCGAAACTGGAAAAGGCGGGCGCGCTGAAGATCGGCGGCGATCGCGCTTTGTTCGAACGCTATATCAAGCTATTCCCATTGCCGGCGAAGGCCCCGGACGCGAAAGCGCTGGGCGCGCCCGAATGACCAGGGGTGCGGCGTGCTGCGACCAGGCCGCCGGCCCTTGATCCTGAAGGCTTTCTTTGCCACATGCGGCCCATGCATATGCCGCTGCCCGCCGATTCTGCCGCGCAGACGCCGCTTGCCATCGAGGTCGAGCGCCGGCGCACCTTCGCGATCATCTCGCACCCTGACGCGGGCAAGACCACGCTGACCGAAAAGCTTCTGCTCTTCGGGGGCGCCATCAATCTCGCGGGGCAGGTCAAGGCCAAGCGCGACCGCCGCTCCACCCGCTCGGACTGGATGGCGATCGAGCGCGAACGCGGCATCTCGGTGGTCACCTCGGTGATGACCTTCGATTATGACAACCGCGTCTTCAACCTGCTCGACACGCCCGGCCACGAGGATTTTTCGGAGGATACCTACCGCACGCTGACCGCCGTCGACTCGGCGGTCATGGTGATCGATGCCGCCAAGGGCATCGAGGCGCGCACGCGCAAGCTGTTCGAAGTCTGCCGGCTGCGCGACATCCCGATCGTCACCTTCATCAACAAGATGGACCGCGAGGCGCGGGACCCGTTCGATATTCTCGACGAGATCGAAAAGACGCTGGCGCTCGACACGACGCCGATGACCTGGCCGATCGGGCAGGGACGCGACTTCGCTGGCACCTACGACATTGCTAGCGGCGAGATGCGGCTCATCGGCGACGACGGCAAGACCGTCGATCGCCAGCCACTCGACGTCGACGTGCTCGCCGCGAAAAATCCGATGCTCAACGCCGCCGCCATCAAGGAAGAGCTGGCGCTGGTGAAAGAGGCTTGTCGGCCGTTCGATTTCCAGTCGTTCCGCGAAGGCCACCTGACGCCGGTGTTCTTCGGCTCGGCCCTAAAGAATTTCGGCGTCAAGGATCTGCTCGACGCGCTTGCGACCATTGCGCCGCCGCCGCGCGCGCAGGATTCCAACGTCCGCCGCATCGACGCGCACGAGAACGCGATGACCGCCTTCGTGTTCAAGATTCAGGCCAACATGGATCCGAACCATCGCGACCGCATCGCCTTCGCGCGACTGTGCTCCGGCAAGCTGCGCCGCGGCATGAAGGCGAAGCTGACGCGCACCGGCAAGCCCGTGACCTTGTCGGCGCCGCAGTTCTTCTTCGCGCAGGATCGCTCGGTGGCGGACGAAGCCTACGCCGGCGACGTGGTCGGCATCCCGAACCACGGCACCCTGCGCATCGGCGACACCTTCACCGAGGGCGAGGATATCGCCTTTCTCGGCGTGCCGAACTTCGCGCCGGAAATTCTGCGCCGCGTGAAGCTCGGTGATCCGATGAAGGCCAAGAAATTGAAAGAGGCGCTCCAGCAGATGGCCGAGGAGGGCGTCGTGCAGGTGTTCCGCCCGCTCGACGGCGCGCCGGCCCTGGTCGGCGTGGTCGGCCCGCTGCAACTCGACGTCCTCAAGGTGCGGCTGGATGGGGAGTACGGCCTCGAGATCACCTTCGAGCAGCCGGAATTCCAGTTGGCGCGCTGGATGGCGGCTGCGGACCGCAAGACGATCGACGAATTCGTCGCCGCCAACTACTCGTCGGTCGCCGAAGATCTCGACGGCGACAAGGTGTTCATGGCGCGCAACCAGTTCATCCTCGACTATACGCGCGAGCGCGCGCCCGGGATTACCTTCACGGACATCAAGGACGTGAAGAAGGCCGCTTGACGCAGGCGTTTTCGCCTCATCCTGAGGACCGGTCTCTTGGCCGACGCGCTGCGCGCGTCTCCTCACCATGAGGGCGATCTCTTCCCGATCAGCCCGCTTTACGTAAGCCTTGCTGCCTCAGTTCCCGGCATTCGCGTGCTAACCTCGTTGCGCGCTGACTGCTGATGCGCTCGTGGGGGCACGCGAATGACTGGAAGCATTGTTTCACGCCAGACTGCCCAATCCGTTTTAGCAGGCGCCATGGTCGTCGGCTTTGCTGTCGTGCTCATCGGCGGGGCGGTCGCGATTATCCGATTTGGACACGCCGAGGCGGAAGCCGCGACGCTGATAGCGGAGTCCTTTGCCTGGATATTCGCGGCGGCGTTCCTGGCCAGTTTCGGCATGGCGATTTCGGAGTCGATAGCCGCCAGCCGAATGGGACATTGAGCCGCGCGAGCTGCGGTCAATTCACCTTCACGTTTGCCGCCTTGATCACCGGCGCCCAGCGCTCGATCTCGCCGTTGATGCGCGCGCGGAATTCCTCGGGCGAGGAGCCGACCGGCTCCATGTAGACCGCGGCGAGCTTCGCTTTGACGGCCGGCGAACGGATGATCGCGACGACGTCCTTGTTAATGCGATCGACCATGTCTTTCGGCATTCCGCCCGGCCCGATCAGGCCCATCCAGGCATCGGCATCGACGTCGATGCCGCTTTCCTTCAGCGTCGGCAGATCGGGCAGGAACGGCGAACGCTTGGCGGTCGACACGGCGAGCATCTTCACCTTGCCGGCCTTTGCCTGCGGCACGACGGAGGCCGCCGGCATGCATGCCATCTGCGCTTCGCCTTGCATCACCGCGAGCATCGCCTGGGGCGAGCTCTTGTAAGGCACGTGCACGAGTTTCGTGTGCGCTTTCTGTGCGAGCGCTTCCATCGACAGCTGCGACAACGAACCCGTGCCGATCGAGGCGTAATTATATTTCCCCGGATTGGCCTTCAGCAGCTTCAGCAGATCGCCGATATTGTCGGCATGCAGCGACGGCGTAACGGTCAGCACGCTGGCCTGCGTGATGAGCTGACTGATCGCCGTGATGTCCTTCTTCGGGTCATAGGGCAGGTTCGAGAACAGAAGCGTATTGATCGCGAGCGGGCCGCCGATCGAGATGCCGATGGTGCCGCCGTCGGGCGCGGCTTTGGCCACCGCATCGGTGCCGATATTGCCCGAGGCGCCGGGCTTGTTTTCGACGACGAAATTGCTGTCCGGATATTGCTGCTTCAGGCCTTCGGCGATCAGCCGCGCGACAGTGTCGGGCGTTGAGCCGGCGCCGAACGGCACCATGATGTGCACGGTTTTGGCCGGCCAGGTCTGCGCCATCGCCGGCGCGGCGGCGATCACGAGCGAAGCCGCGAGCGCGAGACGTTTCAGCATGTCTTGAATCCTCCCTTCAGTGTCGTTCGCGGCCGAGAAACACGCCGCCGTTTTCCAGTGTTTGTTGCAGCTTGGCGACCGCAATATCCGCGCAGCCGCTATTGCCGGCAAGCGAAAGATGGGCGGCGGCGCCGGCTGCCTCCCCCATGACGAAGCAGGCGCCGGAGACCCGTGCCGCCGACTGGCCTTCGTGGGTCATCGAGGCGCAGCGGCCGGCGACCAGCAGGTTGTCGAACGGCGCGCCGGCGGCCCTCGTCGGCACCAGCATGCGATAGGGCAGGTGATTGTAGCCGCGCGAGCCGGGAATATCGGGCCAGCGCCAGACCACATCGCCGGCGACGTGCATCTCCAGCGGCCAGCCATTGACGCCGACAGTATCGGCGAAGTCGGCACAGGCAGTCACGTCCTCGGCTGTGAGCGTGGCGAGGCCGACGATGCGGCGCGTCTCGCGAATGCCGAGTTGCGGCGGAATGTCGACGATGTAGGCGTCGGAAAAGCCTGGCGCCTCGCGTTTGAGAAAATCGAAAAAGGCGCGCGCCTGCTTGCGGCCGTCGATCTCGCCGGCGCTCAAGGCCCGCGCATCGGTGCCATCGACCGCCTTGCCGTCGGCTGTTTTGACCTGCGTGACGTTCACGCGCCATTCGGTGGTGTGCTTTTGCGGTCTGAGGATCGCGCCCTTGCGCGGAAATGTCTCGCCGCGCTTTTCGGCCTCCTGCATCAGCGCCGGCACCGTCTTCCACGCTTCGCCGGCCGCATGCGGATCGACATTGTTCAGGCGGAACATCATGCTCGGATAGAGCATGTCGCCTTTCTCGAAGCGCGCGCCGGCAAAGGCCGCAAGATCGCCGTCGCCCGAGCAATCGATGAATGTTTGACCGAGCATCGCCATGCGGCCGGACTTGGTCTCGACGGCGAGCGCGCGGATGCGGCCGTCGTGCTCCATCACGACGCCGACGGCGAGCGCGTGAAAGAGAATGTCGACGCCGCGCGACAGCAGGAGATCGTCGGCGGCGATCTTGTAGGCGGCGGTGTCGTAGGCCTGCGCATGCGTCTTGCCGAGCACGAGATGGGGCTCGTTGAGGCCGCCGAGGCGATCGATGCGCGCCAGCAGATCGTCGGCGACGCCGTGCACGACCTGTTTGATCTCGCCGAACACGTTCGCATGCAGGCCGCAGAAATTGGTGACGCCGGCAGCGGTCCCCATGCCGCCGAGGAAGCCGTAACGCTCGATCAATAGCGTCTTGCGCCCCTGCTGCGCGGCCGACGCGGCAGCCGCGATGCCGGCCGGCCCGCCGCCCAAAACGACGACCTCGTAGTCGCCGCCGACCGGCGTTTGCCGTTCAGGCTCGGTCAGGAATGCGGCATTCGTGCCTGCGGCCATTGGCACTCGTCCCATGCGGTCACCGCGGCTTGCATTGGCCGCCGCTATCCTCTACTGCGGCGCCCAGCGTTTGGGCAATCGCGCAGGACGCGCGACAAGGCGCGACAAAAGCGAGCAATGGGTTTGACCGTCCTCGTCATCGGGTTGGTGATCTTCATCGCCAACCACCTGTTCGTGACGTTCCGCGGCGCCCGGGCGGCGGCGATCGCGCGTCTCGGCAAGCCCCTTTATCACACGCTGTTCGGCATCGTGTCGCTGGTCGGCCTCGCGTTGATCGTGTGGGGCTTCGCCGACTACCGGGCCACCGAATGGACGCCGGTGTGGACGCCGCCTGCTTTCATGCACCACATCACGATCGGGCTGATGCTGATCGCCTCGATCCTGATCGCCGCCTATCTCATCCCGAGTCACATCAAGGCGCGCGCCAAGCATCCGCTGCTTGCCGCGGTGAAGGTGTGGGCCTTCGCGCATCTTCTGTCGAACGGCGATCTCGGCAGCATGATCCTGTTCGGCGCGCTGCTCGCCTGGGCGGTCTATGCGCGCATCGCCGCGAAGTATCGCACCGATGTGAAAGTGCCGGTCGCACCGCGCGGATGGAAGAACGACGTCGCCGTACTGATTGCCGGCATCGCCATCTTCCTGGCGCTCGGCTACTGGTTCCACCCGCACGTCATCGGCGTGCCGGTGTTCACGAGGTAACACGCCAATGTCCGTGCAAAGCGACATGCGCCGGCTGACCGCGCCCGACATCCGCGCGCGCAAGGGCGGCGAGCCGATCGTGATGCTCACCTCCTATCACGCGCATACGGCCGCAATCGCCGACAAGCATTGCGACGTCATTCTCGTCGGCGACTCGCTCGGCATGGTGATGCATGGGCTCGAGACCACCGTGCCGGTGACGCTCGACATGATGATCTTGCAGGGCCACGCGGTGATGCGCGGCTCGCGACGCGCGCTTGTTGTGGTGGATATGCCGTTCGGCTCCTACGAAGCCTCGAAGGAGCAGGCCTTCATGAGCGCGGCGCGCGTGCTGAAGGAGACCGGCTGCGGCGCGATCAAGGTCGAAGGCGGCAAGCGCATGGCCGACACCATCCGCTTCCTGGTCGAGCGCGGCGTACCGGTGATGGCGCATGTCGGCTTGACGCCGCAGTCGATCAACACCATCGGCTCCTTTCGCGCGCAGGGGCGTGACGAGGCCGACTGGGCACCGATCGAGCAGGATGCCGTCGCGGTATCGCAGGCGGGCGCCTTCTCGGTCGTTATCGAGGCGGTGGCCGAACCGCTGGCGCGCAAGATGACGGCGGCGGTGCCGATCCCGACCATCGGCATCGGCGCCAGCGCCGCCTGCGACGGCCAGGTGCTGGTGATGGAGGACATGCTCGGCCTGTCGCCGCGGGTGCCCAAATTCGTCAAGCGCTATGGCGATCTCGGTCCCGGAATCGACAAGGCGATCGGCGCCTATGCCGCCGAAGTCCGGGCCCGGACCTTTCCCGGCCCGGAGAACGTCTATCCGATGAAAAAGACCTGACGCGCCGACGGTAGAGGCGCCCCCGCCAACCGAGACTGCGATCGCGGCTCGCATTGAAAACATGCGGGCCGCGGCCTTTTTGGCGTTCGGGCGAAGCCGGTTGCGAAGTCCATTGCACGCGTCTTCAGGTTGTGCTACAGAATTATGCTCTGAATGGTTGCACAGGTACCGCCTCCGCGAGGCGATTTCGCGCGGCGGCGTCCGAGCCACCAACGCACTCCCCACGCGACTGCTCGATCAGCGAACAAGCACGGGCCCGCCGGCATCCCCGGCGCGAGCGATGGCGCTCGGCCCGAAACAACAGGAGGACGAGATGTCTGCACCGACCGCCGTAACCAACCTGCAGAACCAGTGGTACAACACGCTGGCCGCCGCCGTCGGCGGAAATGCCAATTTCCAGATCATCCAGCCGAACAATCCCGTGTCCGGCATGTCCACGGACGATCAGGTCTGGCAGTACTTCAACAACCTGCCGCCTGCTTCCCTGACGAGTAATCTGACGTTGTCCGGCGGCAACCAGTTCTTCGCCGACTATACCGGCGTGCTGTCGCAGCTCATCTCGAACGCGCTGACGAATTTCCAGAGCGTGCTCGGCAGCTATTATCCGCTGTGGCAGCGCTATCTGGCGAGCGTTAGTCCGCTGCCGCCGCTGAACCAATTGCCGAACATCTTCTATACCTGGGCGATGGTGAACGCGCCGACCGTGGCGGGTCCGGGCCGCTCGTCGCTCGCCGCGGCGCTGCTCGATCCGATCTTCGCGGCGCAGACGATGGCGTTGAACACCGGCAGCTTCGTCAATAACACGCCGAACTTTACGCAAGGCGTGCAGGCGCTGCTGCAACAGGTCGCCAATGGCGGCTCGGTGCCGGCCATCAATTTCGACAGCTCGACCGCAAGCTCCAACGTCACCAACACCTGGGCGCAGGGCAACAGCGGCAGCTTCTTCGGCATCTTCGGGCAGGGCGATCAGACGACGTCGCAACTCACCCAGGTGTTCGCGTCGGAGCGGGTCACGGCGACCATCTCGTTCCAGAAGTTGATCACCTTCGTTGCCGATCCGCCGGGGCCGCCGAACGGCTGGTACTCCTCCAGCGCCCTCGGCCAGGCCTATTCGGGCAACGGCGGCGCTCCGTGGCGTTCGGGCGCGATGCCAAGCTGGCAGAGCACCTTCGGGCCGAACGGCAACATGCGCTACTTCCTGGGCTCGATGGTGGTGGCCGACGGCATCAGCGCCACGATCACGTCCTATGCGAGCTATTCCTCCTCGCAGCAGACGCAAATCACGCAGAACGCGAGCTCCGGCTTCTGGCCGTTCTACTGGGGCTCCGGCTCGAGCACCTACAACAACTCGGTGAGCTTCAATTCCAACTCGAACCTCACCTATACGATGACGTCGCAGGCGGGAAATCCGCTCATCGTCGGCGCCTTCGTCCTGCCGGCCGGACAGTATCTTGGCGGCAACGCTGAGATGGCATCGTTCGTGATGTTGCGCTGAGGCGTACGGAACCCAGCCGATCCGGGGCGGGCGCGGTCCTTCCGGGGGCGCGCCCGCTGCCGTCCGTTAACGCCGCCGCACCCCTTCAAAATCAAAGGCTTGCAGCCCCCGCCTTGCCTGTGCCACATGGCTGCCCTACGGAGAGCCCGCGCTGGGGGCCGAACGGCGACGCGCGAAACGGGGAGAGCGGCGTGGCCGATATCTTTCATGAAGTCGATGAGGAAGTCCGCCGCGAGCGGCTGGTCCGGTTTTGGCAGCGCTACAGCGCGCTGATCATTGCTGCGTGCATCCTCGTCGTGCTCGGTGTGGGCGGCTGGCGCGGCTACGACTGGTACCTGGCGCGCCAGGCGGCCCTTGCCGGCACTCAGTTCGAGGCGGCCGTGACGCTGGCCGATGAAAACAAGACCGCGGATGCCCAGGCCGCCTTTGCTAAGGTCGCGGCCATTGCGCCGGGAGGCTACGCCACGATGGCGCGCTTCCGCGCCGCTGCCGAACTCGCCAAAACGAAAAAAGATGAGGCGGTGAAGGCCTACGATGCGCTCGCCTCCGACGCATCGTTGTCTCCGTTGTGGCAGGATCTCGCGGCCATCCGTGCCGGGCTCCTGCTGGTCGACACCGCGCCGCTCGCCGAGATGCAGAAGCGGCTCGAGCCGCTCGCGGAGTCCGGCCGCATCTATCGCCACAGCGCGCGCGACCTGCTGGCTTTGTCGGCGTGGCGCGTCAAGGACATGGCCTCGACGAAGAAATATCTCGACATGATCTCCGCCGACGCGGAGACGCCCTCGGGTATCCGCTCGCGCGCCGATGTGCTGGCCGCGCTGATGGCCGGCAACGGCAAGAGTTGAGGAACGTCTGATGCGCCGCATTCACCGCGCCGTCGTACTCGCGCTCCTGATCGGCATTGGCCCGGTCATCGCCGGCTGCAGCGATTTCGATCCCGACAAGCTCGACGTGCTCGGCCTCAATCAGAAAAAGAAACTGCCCGGCGAACGCCACCCGCTGTTTCCGGAGGGCGTGCCGGGGGTGAGTCAGGGCGTTCCGCCGGAATACCTGAAGGGCAACCTCGCCGAGCAATCGGGCGCGGCGGTGCCGATTGACCCGCTGAAGCCGGAGCAGGCCGCGCAGACCGCCTCGGCCGGACAGCAGAGCGCCGAGGAAAAACCCAAGCCCAAGCCGAAGGCGCGCAAGCGCGTCGCCGCAAAGCCGAAACCGACGCGCGTCGAGGTGTCGTCGCCGAAGACGCAGCCGCATCCGGCCCAGGCTGCTCCGCCCTGGCCGTCGGCGCCGCCACCGCCGGCTCAGCAGCCCGCGCAACAGGCATCCTCGCCGTGGCCCGATCAGCAGCAGCAGGCGCCGGCGCCGTGGCCGTCGGCGCCCGCCCCGGGCACCTTCAGCAAGCAATAAGCGCGTAACGCACGCGGCATAGGACCGGGCCGGCAGACGCCGCGCCGGAATGACGGTGCGTTTTCACCGCGCAGCAGATAGATAAGCCCGCATGAGCTTCACCATCGCCATCGTCGGCCGGCCGAACGTCGGCAAGTCCACGCTGTTCAACCGGCTCGTCGGCCGGCGCCAGGCGCTGGTCGATGACCGGCCGGGCGTCACGCGCGACCGCCGCGAGGGCGAGGCGCGGCTCGGCGATCTCACCTTCACCGTGATCGACACGGCCGGTCTCGAACAGGCTGCGCCCGAGTCGCTGTTTGGCCGCATGCGCGTGCAGACCGAGACCGCTATCGGCCAGGCCGACGCGATCTTCTTCATGATCGACGCGCGCGCCGGTCCGATCCCGGCCGACCAGGGCTTCGCTGAGGTGGCGCGGAAGTCGGGCAAGCCATGCGTGCTGGTCGTCAACAAATGCGAGGGCCGTGCCGGCGAAGCGGGACGGATGGAGGCCTATTCGCTCGGCCTCGGCGAGCCGGTGGCGATCTCGGCTGAGCACAATGAGGGCCTGGTCGATCTCTACGACGCGCTGGTCGCCGCGCTACCGGAAAAGACGGCGGCGCAGCGGGCCGAAGCCGAGGCGGAAACGCGTGGCCCACACCCGATCCGCGTCGCCATCGTCGGACGGCCGAACGCCGGCAAGTCGACCTTGATCAATCGCCTCATCGGCGAAGAACGGCTTCTCACCGGGCCGGAGGCGGGCATCACGCGCGATTCAATCGCCGTCGATCTCGATTGGCAGGGCCGCTTGTTCAAGCTCTACGACACGGCGGGGCTGCGGCGGAAATCGCGCATCGACGAGAAATTGGAAAAGCTTTCGGTCGCCGATGCGCTCAACGCCGTGCGCTTCGCCGAGGTCGTGGTCGTGCTGCTCGATGTCGAAAACGCGTTCGAGGAGCAGGATCAGCGCATTGCCGATCTCGCCGAGCGCGAAGGCCGCGCCGTCGTCATCGCCGTCAACAAGTGGGACCTGAAGGAGTACACGCCCGGCGCCATCACCAAATTGAAGATCCAGGCGGAAGAGAAGGTGATGCAATTAAAGGGCGTGCCGCTGGTCGCGGTGTCAGGCCTGACTGGCGAGGGCTTCGATCGGCTGATGCAGGCGATCGTCGACGCCTACGACGTGTGGAACAGGCGCGTCTCGACCAGCGCGCTGAACCGCTGGTTCGAGGAGGCGGTCGCCGCCAATCCGCCGCCGGCTGTATCGGGGCGAAGGCTCAGGCTCAACTACATCACGCAGGCCAAGGCGCGGCCGCCAAGCTTCGTGGTGTTCTGCACGCGCGCCGACGCGGTGCCGGATTCCTACAAGCGCTATCTGGTCAATTCGCTGCGCGAGGCTTTCGAGTTGCCCGGCACACCGATCCGGCTGATGCTGCGCGAGAAGGCCAATCCGTTCGAGGGACGCGCGAAACGCAAGCATTAAGTCGCGTCGTTCGTCCCCGCTTTCGCGGGATTATTACTCCGGCACGCGGAACGACAGGAACTTGCCGTCCGCATAATTCCACACCCTGCCGTTCTCGGTGCACGACGGCAGGCACAGCGCCAGCATCGCCCTGGCGACGTCCTCCGGTGCGTTCAACGTCGCGGGATCGACGCCGGGCCAGCCGCTCGCATACATGCGCGTGCGCGTCGGACCAGGACTGAAGGCGTTCACCCTCACAGTCGTGTTCGCGCTCTCGGTAGCGTAGGTCTGCACCAGCATGTTGAGCGCAGCCTTCGACGCCGCGTAGGGGCCGACATAGGCGCGGCCGTGCCAGCCGAGACCCGACGTGACGAACACCGCGCGCCCCGCATCCGAGCGTTTGAGCAGCGCGTCCATGGTGCGGATCAGCCACCAATTGGCGGTGACGTTGATCGCGATGTTGCTCTCGAAGTCGTTGCGCTCGACATGGTCGAGCGGCGACAGCGGCCCGAGCACGCCGGCATTGCCGACCATGACGTCGAGCTTGCCGTAGCGCTCGTTGAGCGCGAGCGCGAGGCGCGCGATGCCGTCGCCATCCTTCATGTCGACGGGCACCAGCGTGGCGCTGCCGCCGGCGGACTTGAT
>DATCFB010000237.1:0-3315 GCA_036509755.1 Pseudolabrys sp.
CGCGCGCTGGCCGCCGGGCAGACGCTGGCCAAAACACTGGCGATGGTGCGCGACTTTCGCGCCGGCGATAACGACACGCCCATCGTGCTGATGGGCTACTACAACCCGATCTACATCTACGGCGTCGACAAATTCCTCACCGACGCCAAGAGCGCCGGCGTCGACGGCCTGATCGTCGTCGACCTGCCGCCGGAGGAGGACGACGAGCTTTGCATTCCGGCGCTGAAAGCGGGGCTGAATTTCATCCGCCTCGCCACGCCGACGACCGACGACAAGCGTTTGCCCGCGGTGCTGAACAACACCTCCGGTTTCGTTTACTATGTCTCCATAACCGGCATAACCGGTTCAGCCGCGCCCGACGCCACCAAGGTCGGGGCCGCGGTGGCGCGCATCAAGAAGCACACGGCGCTACCGGTGGCGGTGGGGTTCGGCGTGCGCGATGCGGCAAGCGCCCGCGCCATCGCCGGCGGCGCCGACGGCGTCGTGGTCGGCTCGGCCCTGGTGGAGACGGTGCGCAAGAGCCTCGACAAGAACGGCAAGGCGCAGGCGCACACGGTGAAAGCCGTCGCCGAACTGGTTGCCGAACTGGCCGAGGGTGTCCGCAGCGCAAAAAGGGCCATGGCAACGCCATAAACCATGGTTACCTGTCGGTTGCGGGGCATTTCGCAGTCCGATGATCAGGTAAGTCTGTTTGCAGTTTTCAATGGATACCCGGCTCGGGCCGGGGCATGACAAGGCCATGAACTGGATCTCGAACGTCGTCCGTCCGAAAATCCGCAGCTTCCTGCGTCGCGAGACGCCGGAAAATCTCTGGATCAAGTGTCCGGAGACCGGCCAGCTCGTCTTCTACAAGGACGTCGAGGCCAACCAGTTCGTCATCCCGTCGTCGAACTATCATATGCGCATCAGCGCGCCGGCGCGATTGAAGAGCATCTTCGATAGTGGCGAGTACGAAGACCTGCTGCTGCCCGACGTGCCGGTCGATCCGCTGCGCTTTCGCGATGAGCGCCGCTATGCCGATCGGCTCAAGGACGCGCGCACCAAGACCGGATTGCAGGACGCGGTGAAGGTCGGCGTCGGCATGCTCGAAGGTCTGCCGGTGACGATCGGGGTGCAGGATTTCGATTTCATGGGCGGCTCGCTCGGCATGGCTGCCGGCGAGGCGGTCGTCAAGGGTCTCGAGACCGCCGCGCAGCGCCAGACGCCTTTCATCATGTTCGCTGCCTCAGGCGGCGCGCGCATGCAGGAGGGCATCCTGTCGCTGATGCAGCTGCCGCGCACCACAGTCGGCGTGCAGATGCTGCGCGAGGTGAAGAAGCCCTACATCGTCGTGCTCACCAATCCGACCACCGGCGGCGTCACGGCGTCCTATGCGATGCTTGGCGACGTGCACATCGCCGAGCCGGGTGCACTGGTCGGCTTCGCCGGACCGCGCGTCATCGAACAGACGATCCGCGAGAAGCTGCCCGAGGGTTTCCAGCGCGCCGAATATCTCGCCGCGCACGGCATGGTCGATATGGTCGTGCACCGTCACAAGCTGCGCGAGACGCTCTCGCGTTTGTGCCGCGTGCTGACCAAGGCGCCGCCGGCCGAGCGGGCGGTGAGCTTACCGGTTCCCGCGCACGCCTGATCCCGCCCGTTCTCCTCGTTATGGCCGGGCTTGTCCCGGCCATCTCGCTTAGGAGGGCAAAGCTGTGCCACATTTATCGGGATCGCCGGGACTCGTGCCTTCGGCACGGCCCGGTGATGACAAGTAAGTTATATGACCCACATCGATTCCATCCTCGAACGGCTGACGGCGCTGCACCCGAAGCGCATCGATCTGTCGCTCGGCCGCGTGGAGCGTCTGCTCGCCGCGCTCGATCATCCGGAGAAGAAGCTGCCGCCGGTGATCCACGTCGCCGGCACCAACGGCAAGGGCTCGACCGCCGCCTTCCTGCGCACGATCATGGAAGCTGCCGGCATGCGCGTGCACACCTACACATCGCCGCATCTCGTGCGTTTCAACGAGCGCTTTCGCCTCGCCACAAAAGATGAGGGCAAGCTCGTTTCGGACGACGAGCTCGCGGCGGCGATGGAGGATTGCGAGCGCGCCAATGGCGGCGAGCCGATCACGGTGTTCGAGATCACGACCGCCGCCGGGCTGCTCTTGTTCTCGCGGCACGAAGCTGACGCGCTCGTGCTCGAGGTCGGCCTCGGCGGCCGGTTGGATGCCACCAACGTCATCGACCCGCCGGTCGCCAGCGTCATCACCCGTATATCGATCGATCACACCGACTTTCTCGGACCGACTCTGGCGGACATCGCCGGCGAGAAGGCCGGCATCATCAAGCGCAACGTGCCGGTGATCGTGGCCGCACAGCATCGTGACGCGCTCACGGTGATCGAGCGGCAGGCGGCGCGGATGAGCGCGCCTTTGCGCATCGCCGGCGAGGACTTCACCGCGACGGAAGAGCGCGGCCGCCTCGTCTACCAGGACGACAACGGCCTGCTCGACTTGCCGCCGCCGCGACTCTATGGCCGGCACCAATACGAGAACGCCGGCTTGGCCATCGCCACGTTGCGCGCGATCGAGTGCTTCCGCATCCCGCTCGCGGCCTACGAGACAGGGATCGCCAAGGCCGACTGGCCCGCGCGCATGAACCGGCTGACGCAAGGTGCGCTGGTCGATCTCGCGCCTCCCGGCAGCGAAGTCTGGCTCGACGGCGGCCACAATCCCGACGGCGGCCGTGCGATCGCTGCAGCCTTCGCCGATTTGGAAGAACGCGTGTCGCGGCCGCTGGTCATGATCGCCGGCATGCTCACCAGCAAGGACTGCGAGGGTTTCCTGCGCAATTTCACCGGACTCGCGCGGCGCATGATCGCCATACCGGTGCCGGGCGTCGAGAAGAGCATGAGCGCGGAGGCGTTGGCCGAATGTGCGCGCGGCATCGGCCTGTCGGCCACGAGCCGCGACGGCATCGCCGAGGCGTTTGACGCTGTGCGCAAGCTTGATCTGGAGCCTCCGCCGCGCGTGCTGATCACCGGCTCGCTATACCTCGCCGGCGACGTGTTGCGGCAGAACGGCACCTTGCCGCAGTAATGTCTTCTATCCCTCCCCCGCACGCGGGGGAGGGTGGCGAGCGGTTGCGAGCCGGGCGGGGGTATTCTCATTGTGCCGCGACCCCACCCCCGGCGCTGCGCGCCGGACCCTCCCCTTTCAGGGGAGGGATGACGTCACTTCAGCAGCTTCATCAAATCCGCCTGCTTCTGTCCGACGACCTGTTCAATCGTGCACTGCTTCGGCGATTTGTCCGGACGCCAGCGCAACAGGCG
>DATCFB010000238.1:0-11736 GCA_036509755.1 Pseudolabrys sp.
CAACCGCTGCCGGGAAGCTGCGCAAACGCAGTGTTCAAATGTGTCTCGCCGCCGAACAGAGCGTTGCCGCCGACCAGGCCGCGGCGGCCGACCATCCCGGCTTCGATGCTGCCGCCGTCCGCCAAATCAACGACCAGCGAGATCATCCCCGAACTCGGGAAAAGGACCTCGTCAATCGGCGCCCTGAACTCGCCAATGATGTCGCCGCGCACATACGACGTCTGGCGTGCCCGGCGTGTGACGAAATCGGAATGCGATTGATATAGGCGTGCAAGAATATCGTTATGGTGCATCGCGCGCTCGAATCGGCGAGGCGCAGGACGAACAGTCCCGACCACTTGTCGACCGCATGATCGTACGCTCGCTGACTTAGCGCGGCAACGTACGAGCAAGCCGATGACGCTCACCGCTAAGTTAGATACCGGACGCAACGCATTGTTCGTGCGAGTTGCATATTGCGCCACGACTTTCCGTCCGATGCCGCGGTGGTGCTTCAGATGAAGTCCGCAAAGCCGACCAGACCACCGGCCGCGAACAACCACAAGGGGTTGAGCCGTGTCATGTATGCGACCAATGTCGTCACGATCGTGACGACGGCCGCCGACGCATTGTGGTCGGTGGTGCGCGCGATGACGAAGGCGCTCGCCGCGATCAAGCCGAGCGAAAGCGGGACCAGTCCGTTCTGCACGGCGACGCGCCAGCGCGCGTGCTTGAAACGATCCCAGACACGCGTCACAACGAATGCGAGCACGCAACTCGGGCCCACCATGGAAATGGTGGCGACTCCGGCGCCGGTGAGGCCGGCGACGTGATAGCCGATCAACGCGACGATGATTACGTTCGGGCCCGGCGACATCTGCGCGATCGCGAAGGAGTCGGTGAACTGCTTCGCCGTCATCCAGTGCATGACGTCGACAGAGATGCGCTGCATTTCCGGTATCGCTGCATTGGCGCCGCCGACCGCGAACAGCGAGAGCGTCGCGAAGTAACCTGCCATGGTCGCGAGAGCGTCGCTGTGCATGGTCAGCTCTTGTACCAGGCGAGCGCAATGCTCACCGGCGCGAGGCCGAGGAAGACGTAAGGCAAGGGCCAGCGCAGGATGGCGACGCCGACGAAGGCCACGATGGCGATCAGCGGCGCCCAATCCCAGCGCTTGGTGAACAGCGGCATCGCCATCTTACCGACCACCGCGATGAGAAGGCCGACCGCGGCGCAGGTGACGCCGGAAAGGATGCGGCCGAGCGACGACAAGTCGCCGTATCGGGCATAGAGCGCCGCCAGCACCATGACGATGACGAGCGGCGGCAGCATCAGCCCGAAGAAGGCCGCCGCCGCGCCGGCCGCGCCGCCAAACCGCGCGCCGAATACGACGGAGAAATTGACCACGTTCGGTCCCGGAAGGAATTGCGACAGCGCAAAGGCCTCGTTGAATTCCTGGGTCGTCATCCACCGTTTCTGTTCGACGATCATGCGCCGCGCCCAGGGCAGCGCTCCGCCGAAGCCGGACAATGCCACCTTGACAAAGGAGATGAATAACTCGCCGAGGCCGGGGCGCGCAGGCATCGCCTGCTCCGCACCGGGACCGCTTGCGGGGACGATGGAATCGGACATGTACCGAGCATTAGCCAAGCGGATGTGGGGCGACCAGTGGGGTTGCGGCCGCGCGCGCGTGCGTCCCGTGAATGTCTCAGCGCGCGGGGATGGCGCGGGCAGGAACCGTCCCGGCTCGTCGCCCCAAAGCCCCACTTTTTTCCTTAAGCGTTCCGCCCTATATTCCAGGCGCCGGGGCAACCCGGACTATGGCGATAAACGGCTGTCGTAATAAACCCATCGGACCCGGGGGCGGTACCCGGCGCCTCCACCAGTGTCGCTCTGACTATGAGTTCCTGTCACCGAAAGGCGGGACCAAAGGGCGACAGCGGCGGGGGCGAAATAGGATCGACGAGGGCGTAAAGGGCAGACTTTCGCTCGGCATGGTTCCGCCGTTATCGGGCCATTCCATAGTTGCCAATGACAACTATGCTCCGGTTGCTCAGGCCGCGTAAGGCAGTCTGAAAGACCGACTTAAAGCCCTAACGGGTTAAGCTCCGTTAGGCGGGGTTCGGAGGCACCTGGCAACAGAAGCCTCCACTTCCTTCCCTCCCCGCCAACTCCCATCTAGAACAGCGGCCCGCCCGCGTGCCTTTGCCACGAGCCCGCGCTAGCATCGGTTTTGCCGTCTGGACGACCTCAATGCCCGATCACATCCGTTACGATCTCCTCACCCAGCAGGCGCTCCGCAGCGTGGTCCGCAACGTCCTCGGCGAGGCGGCGAAGAAGGGTCTGCCCGGCGAGCACCATTTCTACATCTCCTTCGATACCAAGGCCGATGGCGTACGGCTGTCCGACCGGCTGCGCGCGCAATATCCGGAGCAAATGACGGTCATCCTTCAGCACCAGTTCTGGGACTTGGAGGTCGATGACACCGGGTTCGGGGCGGGGCTGTCTTTCGGCGGCGTGCCGGAGAAGCTTTACGTGCCGTTCGAATCGATCAAGGGCTTCTTCGATCCTTCGGTGCAGTTCGGCTTGCAGTTCGAAGAGGCAAGTGAGACCGAAGAGCAGCCGGCCGGCGAGGCGGTGAAGTCCATAAGCAAGAAGAAGCTGCCGCCTGTACCGCCGCCCCAGCCTGCTCCGGCACCGGTTGCATCGAGCGAGGTCGCGGAAAATCCGGACGATCCGGACAAGCCGACCGGCGGCGCCGAGGTGGTACGTCTCGATCGTTTTCGCAAGAAGTAGCGGCTTGCGGCCGGTTGCCGCAAGCGCCGAGCGCTCTTAGGTGAACAGCATGGCCAACACGCCAAACACGCGCACCGAGACCGACGCCTTTGGGCCGATCGAGATTGCCGTCGAAAAATTGTGGGGCGCACAGACCCAGCGTTCCGTCGAAAATTTCCGTATCGGCAACGAGCGCATGCCGCTGCCGCTCATCTACGCGCTCGGGCTGATCAAGCGCGCGGCAGCCGAAGTCAATCGCGACCTTGGCGGTCTCGACGGCAAGCTCGCAGAGGCGATCGCCGCCGTCGCCCAGAACGTTGCCGACGGTAAACTCGACGATCAGTTCCCGCTCGTCGTGTGGCAGACGGGATCCGGCACGCAATCGAACATGAACGTCAACGAGGTGATCGCCAACGTCGCCAACGTGAAACTCGGCGGCAAGCTCGGCGCCAAGTCCCCCATCCACCCGAACGACCACGTCAACATGAGCCAGTCGTCGAACGACTCGGTGCCGACGGCGATGCATATCGCGGCGGCAACCGAGATCGAGAAACGGCTGACACCGGCATTGCAGCACCTGCACGCCGCGCTCGACGCGAAGGCCAAGGAGTTCGACACAATCGTCAAGATCGGCCGAACGCACACGATGGATGCGACGCCGATCACCCTTGGCCAGGAGTTTTCCGGATACGCGGCGCAGGTTGCATCGTCGTTGCGGCGACTCCAGGAGGCCGCGCGCGAACTCTATCCTCTGGCGCAAGGCGGCACCGCCGTCGGGACCGGCATCAACAGCAAGCCGGAATTCGCCGAGCGCTTCGCCGAGCGCGTCGCTGGGCTCACTGGGATCTCCTTCGTTTCCGCCGAGAACAAGTTCGAACACATGGCGGCGCACGACGCCTATGTCTACGTGCACGGCGCCATCAACGCCGCTGCGGCGGCGCTGTTCAAGATCGCCAACGACATCCGCCTGCTCGGCTCCGGCCCGCGCTCGGGCCTCGGTGAATTGTCACTGCCAGAAAACGAGCCGGGCTCGTCTATTATGCCGGGCAAGACTAATCCGACGCAGGCGGAAGCGCTGACGATGGTGTGCTGCCAGATCTTCGGCAATCACACTGCGATCACCGTCGCCGGCAGCCAGGGTCATTTCGAACTCAACGTCTACAAGCCGGTGATGGCGCACTGCATGTTGCAGTCGATCCGCCTCATGGCTGACGCGGCGGTTTCGTTTACCGATCATCTGGTCGTCGGCATCAAGGCAAATGAGGGGCGCATTCGTGAGTTGCTCGAGCGTTCGCTGATGCTCGTCACCGCGCTCTCCCCAAAAATTGGTTATGACAATGCCTCTAAAGTCGCCAAAGCGGCACACGCCAACGGCACAACCTTGCGCGAAGAGGCCGTGCGCCTTGGCTTTGTAACGGCTGAGGAATTCGACCGCCTGGTACAACCTGCGCAGATGACACACCCTCGCTGACTCTCTGCGCGCGTCAATCCTTCGCTAAGAGTGATCGCACGATCCGGATGCACAACCGCCTCGTTGGTTGTAGGCGATCGCATCGGATATCCGCATTGCGGATTGTCCGGGGGGTAACTTCATCGATAATGGGACTAGTCCCGCGGTGGCAGCCGCGGTTTTCGGATGTGAAAGATGGCCGAACTGATCAACCTGCGAAATGCGCGACGCCGTGCCGAGCGGCTGAAGAAAGAGCGCGAAGCGGAAACTAATCGGCTCTCGCACGGACAGCCGAAGCACGTGCGCGAATTGCGCAAGGCCGAGGAGCGCAAGGCTGCACGTGAACTCGATGCGCGCCACCTCGATCGGGAGGGCGGCAAATGAAGTCACCAGTCGTCAAACGCTCGATCGTCATCGCCGGGCACAAGACCAGCGTCAGCTTGGAAGACGCGTTCTGGAAGGGACTGAAGGAGATCGCCACCGCGCAGGATATTACCCTGTCAGAACTGGTCGCATCGATCGACACGGTCCGCGACGGCGACGGCAACCTTTCATCCGCGATCCGGCTGTTCGTACTCGACCATTACCGCTCGGCGAGCCGCCAGGACGGCGCCGGATAGCCGGCTAGCGCGCCGTCGGCGCGGCCGGCCGCGGCAGTGCCTCGATGGATACCGGCGGCGGCAATGCCGGCGACAACAACATCGGCGCCGGCGACACCGGCGGAAAGAGCGCGCTTGCGGCGCGCGCTTTCGCCGCTTCCTCCTCTGCTACACGCTTGCGGGAGGCCTCTTCGGCGGCGCGCACTTTGGCGGCCGCATCTTCCGCTGCCTTCAACTTCCTCGCTTCGTTGTCGACCGACCGCAGCGTCAGCCAGCCGGTCAGGGCCGAGACATCGATGCTGCGCGTCGGCTCCTCCGCCGTTCCCTTCAACGCCATATAGATGTCAGGCCGTACGCCGGCCGACTCATTGGCGCCCGAGAGGACCAACCGGCCGTCGATTGCCCCGCTGGTGAGATCGAGCGAACCGGAGAGTGTCACGTCGGCGGCGTCGCCCTCGGCTTTCACCGTCTGCAAGCTCAATTGGCCAGCGCCCACAGCAAATTCGCCCTGAACATGCTTTACCGAGAGCTGCCCGCTCTCCAACGACTTGCCGACGACGTCGCTGATCCGCGTGGGTTCGATCGGGACTCCCTGGTCGACCGCGCGCGTTACAGCGTCGAAAGCGCGCGCGTCGAGGCCAGCCAATTGCGCGTTGTCGAGCGTCACCTTGCCCGAACCGGCGAGTGAGCCGACCAGGGCGGCAGGGCTCAGGCCGGTGCCCTCGAGAGTGAGATCGAGCCCCATCGCGCCGCTGAGCGGAGGCCGCGCGCCGGACGCCATGAGCGCAGTGGCGTCGGCTTTCACGAGCGACATCGCTATCGACGCATTCACCCCATCGGAATTGCGAAGGAAGGCGACCTTGCCCTTGAACCGGCCGCCCGCGAGCATGCCGCTCAGATCCTCGGCGGCCACGCGATCTGGCGCTAATTTCAGCGAGGCGTGCACCTCGCGAGCGACAAGCCGGGGCATAAGAGCGAGGCGGTGCGCGCGCAATTCAATCTCGCCCTCAAGCGCACCGAAGACACCGCTTCCGAACGGATTGCTCGACCATATCCAAGCGCCGTGTCCTGAGCCGGTGTCTGCCGCGGGCAAACCAATGGCCGCGGCGATAGCTGGAGGCGCATCGACCGTGTCGGCCTCCAATTCGCCGGTGACGTGCGTGACGTTGCTCGGCTGCAGCGTCAGCTTTCCAGTAAGCCTGCTCGCGCCGACGGCCGCGCGGATCTTGCTCAGGACAATATCGTTGCCCGAAAACACGGCATGGCTCGCATAGGTGACCGGCACCGTGCCGCCGCTGCCGCGCAGCGGCGCCGCATCGGCGCGCACGACCGTCACATCGAGGTCGGCGCTGGGGTTGTCGGCGAAGCTTGCGCTGCCCTTCGCCGCGGCGTCGAGGTCGCCGGCGGCCACTTTGGCGTCGATCTGCATCTTGCCCTGCGCCGACCCCGACATCGCGACGTGCAAGCTGCCCGGCCCGTTGCCGACGGCAAATGCGCGATCGAGGTGCAGCATGGACGCGATCAGCCGTCCCTCCTCGGAGTCGAGCCGGACGTCGATGCGAGCTGTACCGAGGGAGCGCGTGCTGAGATCGATTTTGCCGGTTCCGTCAAGCGAAAGGTGCGCTTTGCCGAGAGAGCCCGCGAGCGTGAGCTTGCCGTCACTGGGCGGCACACCATCGGCGATGCTGAAGGTGCCATGTAGGTTGGCGGGCGACATCTGCTTCGCGGCAGGCTCGAGCACGCCGGCGGTCTGCGGTGCGACTCGCGCAAGTAGCGCCAGCACCGGCTTCATGTCCGGCGCGGCCAGATCGGCCGTTAGGCTCCCCTGCTGGGCAGATTTGTCGAAGCGAATACGCCCCTGCGCGGAAAAACGCGCACCACCGAGATCGGCGATGGAGAGGCTCTCCACCTGCAGTCCGTCGCGGCCATAGGTAAGCGCCGCTTTGGCTTCGCGCGCTACAAATCCGGAGAATGTGGCGCGCTTGAGGTCGGCCTTCAGTGCGATCTCCTGTGGACCGTCGCCATGCGAGCCGGCCGCCATCGCCTTGCCGAGAGCGATCGCCGCGTCGAGATCGATGTCGTCGGCTTTGAGCTTTGCGTTGAGCTTCGAAGGCGTACTGCCATTGGCGTAGGCATATGTCAGCGCGCCCGTCATGCGCTTACCGTCGAAGGTCGCCTGCAACCGCTCCACCGCGACACGGTCGGTGCCGAAGGTGACGTCACCGCGCAGTTTGATCGGCTTCAGATTGCCATCAGCCGGAGCGGCTGTGCCCTGCCACCAGGCGAACAGCAATTTCGGATCGGTGGCGTCGACCATGGCCGGGCCAGTGAAGGAGACGCCATCATCCTTGACATCCAGCTTACCGCTCATTGCCACCTGACTGAAGCCGGGCGCGCGGAATTCCAACTTCTGCAGGTTCCAGCCGCCGTCGATACTGTTGAAGTCGCCGCCGACGTTCTGCAAAGACGAGCCACCAAGCACGACCTCATTGACGCTGAGGCCGATCTGGATAGGCACCGCCGACTTGAAGGCGGCGCCGCCGCTCCACTGCGCGAGTTCGCGCAAGGCATCCGCCGGACTCGGCCGCACTCCGTCACCGCTTGTCAGCATGCGATCGAGATCGAGGCGCGGAGTATTGAGTTCGGCGCTGAGCGAGGGCTCCCGGCCGATATCGAGACGCAGCGAACCGGTGAGCTTGAGCGCCTCGGACTCCTTGCCATAGACGAATTGCAGGTTTTGCAGCAGCGCCGAGCTGGCGCCGGCGGTGAGTTTGCCGCGCACGTGCCACGGCTTTACTTCGCGTGCGAGACCCGGCGGGGGTCCAAGGCCAAAATTGCCGTCGAATTTCGGTTTGCCGTCGTCGAAGGACAGCGTGCCTTCCGTGTCGATGCTGAATGGATGATTGGTCGGCTGAATGCCGACACGCAGCTGCACGCTGTTGTCGTTGTAACGGCCGGCCGACAGATCGACCGAATAATGATCGCCCGCGACGGTCAGGCTACCGCTGCCGTTGAATGGCCCAAGCAGCGAACGCGCGCGGCCATTGAAGAAAACGTTGTCGAGGGAGAGGGCCTTACCATTCGCCGTGTCCTTGAGGATGAGCTTACCGCCTTCAATCTGGAGCCGCTCCACCGTCAGCGCGTCGGGCTCGAAGCCGAAAGCGATCTTCGGCGCTTGCACATGACCGGCGGCATCGACGCCCAGCGTCAGTTCCGGCTGGGACAGCCGCATCTCCTCGGCCTGCCACTCGCCACGCATCAATGGCGTCAGTGCAAACTGGATCGTGAGTTCGCCGGCGCGGATTGCATTGGCACCCTGCCCCACGCTAACATCGTGCAGAGATAGCCGCGGCGACGGCAGGAGCCGCCCGTCGATTGCGCCGCCGACATGCACTTCGGCGCCGACCACGCGGCTGGCCTCGGCCTCGATCACCGGCCGGTAATGGCTCCAATCGATCAGCAGTGGGCCCACCAGCGCGGCGACCAACGCAAGGATCAACGCGATCGCGATGCCGAGAAGGGTCGTCTGCAAATGACTACTCCGGCGCCGGTCCAGGGACCGCCGCGTACGTGTCCGCGCTTAGGGAGATTTTAGGCCAGATCTGCCGTTCGTTGGCGGCAAATCTATGTCGGAACCGCCGCGGATCGCCGCCAATCCCGAGCGACTGCCGATCCATCACTCACAGAGCGACGATCTTTCCGGGATTCATCAGATTTTGCGGATCGAGCGCCTTTTTGATCGCAGCCATGGCAGCGAGCGCCGCCGCTCCGTGCTCGCGCAGCAGGTATTTCATCTTGCCCTGGCCGATGCCGTGCTCGCCCGTGCAGGTACCGTCCATGGCGAGAGCCCGCTCGACCAGCCGTTCCGAAAGGGCCTTGGCGCGCTGGACCTCGTCCGCGTCGTTGTTGTCGATGAGCAAAGTGAGGTGGAAGTTGCCGTCGCCAATATGGCCGACGATCGGCGCGATCAGGCGGCTCTTGGCAATATCGGCCTGCGTTTCGGTCACACAATCGGCGAGACGCGAGATCGGCACGCAGACGTCGGTGGCGATCATCGCCGCACCCGGCCGTAGCGAGAAATTCGACATTGCGGCGTTGTGCCGCGCCTCCCACAGGCGAGTGCGCTCCTCCGGTCGCGTCGTCCAGGTGAACGGTCCACCGCCGAACTCGGCCGCAATCTCGCCGAAGCGTTTCGACTGCTCGGCGACCGAGGCTTCGGTACCGTGAAACTCGAGGAACAGCATGGGCGTCTCTGCCAGGCCAAGCTTGGAATGCAGATTGATGGCGCGTACCTGGAGCGCGTCGAGCAGTTCGATGCGGGCGATCGGGATGCCGGATTGGATCGTAAGGATCGCGGTGTTGCAGCAGGCCTCGACCGACGGGAACGGACAGGTGCCGCCGGCAATCGCCTCCGGAATGCCGGAGAGCTTCAACGTTAGTTGCGTGATCACACCGAGTGTGCCCTCGGCGCCGATCATGAGCCGGGTGAGATCATAGCCGGCGGATGTTTTCTTCGCCCGGCGCGCCGTGTCGATCACCTCGCCGTTCGCCAACACCACCTTCAGCGACAGCACGTTGTCCTTCATCGTGCCGTAGCGCACCGCATTGGTGCCGGAGGCGCGCGTCGAAGCCATGCCGCCGAGCGAGGCATCGGCGCCGGGATCGATCGGGAAAAACAGACCGCTGTCGCGCAACTGCTCGTTCAACGTTTTGCGGGTAATGCCGGGCTCGATCACGCAGTCGAGATCTTCGGCATGCACGGTAACGAGCTTGTTCATGTCGCGGAAGTCGACCGACACGCCGCCCTGCGGCGCGTTGACGTGGCCTTCCAATGACGTGCCGACACCGAACGGGATGATCGGCAGGCCATGCTCGGCGCAGATGCGCACGATGCGCTGCACGTCCTCGGTGCCCTGCGGGTAGACGACCGCGTCCGGCGGCTCGTTCGGAAGCCAGGTGAGCGTGTTGCCGTGCTGCTGCCGCACGGCCTGCGAGGTGACGACGCGGTTGCCGAAGGCGGCGGTCAGCGCGGCTATACCGGCTGTCACGGCTGAAGCGGCTGTCACGGCTGAAGCGATTGCCACGGCTGAAGCGGCGCGTTGTGTGCCGGTGCTGTCGAGAATGGGCGCTCGGCCTGCCATTTTCAGTCCCTCGTCGCGAGGGTCACGTTTGGCGGCTGGACTGTGTCAGGTCAAGCGCGGCCGGGCTCAGCACCACTGGACGAGGAAATCCTGCGGGTCCGCCGGGGTCGGGGTCGAGTTTGCGGCCGCGACCGCGTAAACCGCGACCAGCGTGACCACCGTCACCAGAAACAGCCCTCGAGCAAGCTTGGGCAGCATTGCTCCCGCCTCCTTATTGTTGCGGCAAGGATAGCCAAGGGACCCGGCGGCGGGCGCGTATCCTTAATGTTTGGTTAACGCGGTAACCGGACGCTCCTGCGGACCGTATCGGATTGCGGGGGCGGCGGCCCGTGGACGGGTCCGGACACCTGTCGTACGGTCATGAATCATGCTCGACCGGCCGGAACCGCTGTTTTTCGCTCCCTTCGTCTCGTCCGTCATGACGGTCGAGCCGGCCTGGATCGACTACAACGGCCATCTGAACATGGCCTATTACAACGTGCTGTTCGACCGGGCGGTCGACGAGGCCTACGAGCTGATCGGCGTCGGGCTCGATTACCTCAAGCGCCACAGGCATTCGACCTTCACCGCCGAGGTGCATATGCACTACCTGCGGGAGCTGCACGAGGACGATCCCGTGCGCGCGACGTTCCAGTTGCTCGGCTATGACGCCAAGCGCATCCATTATTTCGAGCAGCTCTTCCACGCCAAGGAAGGCTGGATCTCGGCAACGTCCGAAAACATGACCCTGCATGTCGACATGACCTCGAAGAAAGTGGCGCCCTTCCCGGACTCGGTGATGCGGTCGCTGGCGGCGATGAAGGCGGCGCATGAGCGCCTGCCGCGTCCGGAAAGCGCCGGCCGGCGCATCGCGATGCCGGAGCGCTGATGACGGCCCCGTTCGACCCGGCCGCAGCCGGCTGGGAACCTTACGAAGACGAAGGTTTCATCGGCCTCATCGGGCCATTCTGGGTGCGGCCGTGGGGCGATAGCTTTCGCTATGCCTTCGTGGCCGAGCCGAAGCACCACAACCGCCGCGGCGTCGTCCAGGGCGGCATGCTGATGACCTTTGCCGACCGGTCGATGGGCATGACCTGCTGGTACGCCAATGGCCGCGTGCCGCAGGCGACGGTGCAGTTAGACGTGAACTTCGTGGAAGCGGTGAAGATCGGTGAATTCGTTGAAGCCCACTGCAAGGTCGTAAAGCGAACGAAGTCGCTGATCTTCATGGACGCGGAGCTGAAAGTCGGCGAGCGGGTCGTGTCCACGGCAAAAGGCCTCTGGAAGACGCTCGGGCCGCCGAAACCCGCCTAAATCAGGCCGACCTCTCCGGAAAGCCTTGATAATCCGGCCCCGGCGGCGCACGCACCTCGAAATCCGCGCCCATGAATGCCATCTTTGGGCCAGACAGAATCGTCACGAACGACGATGCGCCGTCTGTCCTCGCTCTTCAGGAAGCAATGTCCGAACCGAAGCGTCACGACCCCGTTCCGTTGAGCCAGCCCGCGGCCGGCGGCATCGCCGCGCGCGCGATGGCGGCGCGGGCGAGCAACCTGCCCTACCTCGCCGATCTCAATCCCGAGCAGCGCGAGGCGGTCGAGACGCTCGACGGCCCGGTTCTCGTGCTGGCCGGCGCCGGCACCGGCAAGACGCGCGTTCTGACGACACGCATCGCGCACATCCTCAATCTCGGCCGCGCGCATCCGAGCCAGATTCTCTCCGTCACCTTCACCAACAAGGCGGCGCGGGAGATGAAGGAGCGCGTCAACATGGCCATCGGCCATGTCGTCGAGGGCATGCCGTGGATGGGCAC
>DATCFB010000239.1:0-4868 GCA_036509755.1 Pseudolabrys sp.
TCGATCGTGTCGATCGGAAAATCCATCGCCTTACCGAAGAAGGCGGCAAGTCCGCGCCGCGTCGTCAGGCCGTTGTCGACGATGAAGTCGAAGGCCGGGCGGTTGCGCAAAGTCTCCTTGCCGATGCACGGCGCGATGTGCCCGGCGTCGCAATGCTGCGCCGGCAGGATCGCGCCGGGGAGCTTGCTGCCGCGCGGCTGGACCCGGTTGATCAGGACCATGCGCGCACCCTCGCCCGCATCCGGCCAGCGCGGCGTCTCAACGAAGGTGTCGACGTCGGAGGCCCAGGTCTCGAACAGCACGTCGTTGTTGCCCGCCTTCGCGGCAGGGCGCGCAATCTGCGCGAGGAGTTCCCACGCGGTCTGGTCCGGCCGGCTCATCGCCGGGTTGGGATCGCCGGCCAGCGCCGGCGCCATACCAAGGCATCCCACGGCAAGCGCAAGACTGGCAACCACCGAACTGCGCAGCCAGCCCATCAAACCTCTACGAACGTATTAGCGTCTAAGGATTTGAACACCGGGAGCAAATGAAAATTCCCGCTCAGGTCGCGTATGCCGCAGAAGCGGCCCGGCGATGCGCAGATAATGCGTGAGCGGCAACGCCTCGCTCATTGGTGGCAATGCACAGTTCGATCGCCGGTCAGTTCAGCAATTTGAAGTGCGTCCCAACGCCCGCCTTAGCCCTTCGCGTCGCAGAAGAACGTGCGGATGACGCACTCCTTGGCGCCGTCGGCGTAGCAGTGCTTCAGCGCGGCGTTCTGCGCGGCACCGAGGCGCGGCGCCTTGCCGACACCATGACCGCCGCAGGCATTGGCATAATCGACGGCGAGCGCCGCGCAACCGCGCTTGACGGTGGCGACGACGCGGCAACTTTCGTCCTTGCATTTGGCAAGGGCGCTCTTGCTCGCATCCGGGGCGCTGCGGAAATCGAAAGCTTCGCCATAAGCGCCACACGAGCCGATCGCCAGAGCGCCCGCGGCGCGCACGGTCTGCACGGTGACGAGCATGAGTGTCGTGATCGCTGCCAGCAAGGCGGCGACCACCATCACGCGGGCGACCGGTGCATAGACCTCGCTCATGAGAGCCCTACCCCAACTTGCGTGGAACCTGGGGTGAGTCGGGGATGGCGATCAATGATTCGAGTCTCAGGCGCGTTCGATTTCAGCCTTGACCACCGAGAGCGACTCGGGGGTATCGACGTCGGTCAGCGCACCCTGGCCTGCGACCGGCACCTCGACGACGGCTTCGGCATAGCTGCCGATCAGACCGCGAGCGCCGACGTCGCCCTGCACCGCCATCAAGTCCGGGAAGAAGCGGCGCGACCAGACAACCGGATTGCCGCGATGGCCGTCGATCGACGGCACAACGACAAGCGCGCCCTTGTCCGGATCGAAGGCGGCGATCAGCTTATCGACCAGCCCTGCATCGACTTGCGGCATGTCGCCGAGGCAGATGACAACGCCGTCAATCTCCTTCGGCACGGCGGCGATCCCGGTGCGGAGCGAAGAGCCGAGACCGTCGGCGTAATCGTGATTATGCGCGAACCGGATCGGCAGCCCGGCAAGCGCCTTCTCGACCTTCTCTTTTTCGTGCCCGGTGACGACGATGACGGGAGATGCATGCGACGCCAGTGCCTGCTCGGCGGCAATGCGAACCAAAGGCTTGCCGCCGATTTCGGCGATCAGCTTGTTGATCACACCCATGCGCGTCGAACGGCCGGCGGCAAGCACGACAGCGGCGACCCGCCGTCCCTTCTGCGCCGCTATGTCGGGCTCTGCGCGCGGCTGCGGCCGCGTCACGATCTCCATCAGCAGCCCGCCGACGCCCAGGCCTGTGATGTCGGCGCGCGTCACCGGCAGCCCGGCCAAGAGCCGCATCAGGATCCAGTCGAAGCCATTCTCCTTCGGCGAGCGCGCACACCCCGGCGCGCCGAGGACCGGTTGACCGGCGATGCGGCCGACCAGCATGAGGTTGCCGGGATCGACCGGCATGCCGAAATGCTCGATGTCGCCGCCGGCCATCTCGACCGCCATCGGAATGACATCACGCCGGTCGGCAATCGCCGAAGCACCGAAGACGATGACGAGCTCGGCGCCGGCGGCGCGCACCTCTGCGATTGCCTGCGCCAGCGCAGCCTGTTCGTGCGGCACGCGCTTTTCCATAACGATGCGCGCGCCGGCCGGCGCGATACGCGCCTCGGTGATCCTCAGCGTCTTGTCGATGACTTTCGGCGCCAGACCCGGCAGCAACGTCGAGACGATACCGACCTTTTTGATCGTGTAGGACGCAACGCGGATGACTGGCCGCACGCGCGCCGCCTCTGCGACGGCCTTGTCGCGCGCCGCGCCGGACACGGCGAAGGGGATGATCTTCACTGTGGCGATCATCTCGCCCTCGACCACAGGCTTGAAAGCGGTGAGCGTTGCCACCGTCACCGCCTCGTCGACCCGGTTGAGACCGTCGATGGCGTCGCGATCGACCACCAGCACGCCTGCCCGATCCGCGAACAAATTGCAGCGGCCGGTAAAGGCGCGGTCGAGCCGCACGCCCTCGCCACCGAGGGCTGCGGCGATGTCGGCGGCGGCTTCATCCTCGGACACGTCGCCGGGCTCGAGCCGAGCGACAACAATCTCCTTCACGTCGGCGGCTTCAAGCGCGGCGATTTCCTCGGCGCGGATCAAGGTGCCCTTCTTGAGGACAAGATCGCCCTGGCGGATCGAATGCACCGCCGTGGCGCCGAGCGCCTCGCGCACCGGGACCGCGCCGAATTTCATGCCGCCACCGCCGCCGTCTCGGTCTTCACGCGCAGCGACTGCGTGATCTCGGCGAGGATCGACACCGCGATCTCGGCCGGCGATACCGCGCCGATGGCAAGCCCAATCGGCGCATGAATGCGGGCAACCGCCGCCTCCGGGATGCCGGCCTGTTTCAGGCGGTCGATGCGGCGCCCATGGGTCTTTCTCGAGCCGAGCGCTCCGATATAGAAGCACTCGCGCTGGAGCGCGTGCAGCAGCGCCGGGTCGTCGATTTTAGGATCGTGCGTCAGCGCGACGAAGGCGGTGTAGTGATCGATATTCAGCGGCGGCAGCGCCGCGTCCGGCCATTCGGCAATCAGCTTCACATCGGGGAAGCGCTCGAGCGAAGCGAAGGCAGTGCGCGGGTCGACAATGGTCACATCATAACCGACGAGCGTCGCCATCGGCGCCAGCGCCTGACTGATGTGCACCGCGCCGGTGATGACGAGCCGCGCCGACGGCACGTGCACGGTCAGGAAGACGCGGCCCTCGGCCGTGTCCTCCATGCCGCTCTTCGCCATGCGCAGACGCTTCTCGATGACGTCGCGTAACGCATCGCGCGCAATCTCGCTCGCCTTCACGATGCGCTGCTCGCCGTCCTCGACTCGAGTGACCACGACGACCGCGCGCCGCGCCGCGCGTTCGACATTTAGGGTGTGGAGGATGTCGAGTTTCAACTGACCTTCTCCACGTAGACGCGGATGGTGCCGCCGCACGAAAGACCGACCTGCCAGGCGGAGTCGTCGGCAACGCCGAACTCGAGCATCTTGGCGTTGCCGTTGTCGATCACGTCGATCGCTTCGGTGACCACCGCGCCCTCGACGCAGCCGCCGGACACCGAGCCGAGGAAGTTACCCTCCTCGTCGATGATGAGATTGGAGCCGACCGGGCGCGGCGCCGAACCCCAGGTCTCGACCACCGTCGCCAACGCCACGCCGCGACCGGCCTTGCGCCAGTCCTCGGCGGCTTTGAGGATGTCTTCGTCACGTGCGAGCATCGTCAACCTCCGTTGCACACTTGTCATGGCCGGGCGTGTCCCGGCCATCCACGCCTTCCTGATTTTTAAGAAGACGTGGATGCCCGGCATAAGGCCGGGCATGACGCATTGATTTACGCCACTCTCCGCAGCATCTCCTTCGGATCGCGGCCCTTGACCGGCGCGCCCGACAACGCGCGCACCAGGTCGCTCATCGCATCGAGATTGTGGATCGGCCGCAGTTCATCAACATGCGGCAGGATCGTCCGCACCCCTTTGGCGCGGGGCTCGAAGCCCTCGAAGCGCAGGAGGGGATTGAGCCAGATCAGCCGGCGGCACGAGCGGTGCAGCCGGTCCATCTCGAATGATAGTGTATCGTCGGCATCCCGCTCAAGCCCGTCGGTGATGAGCAGCACCACGGCGCCCTGCCCCAGCACCCTCCGCGCCCAGCGCTTGTTGAACTCGGAAAGCGACGTGGCGATGCGCGTGCCGCCGGCCCAGTCGGCGACGTTGGCGCCGCAGGCTGCGAGCGCCTCGTCCGGATCGCGCTGGCGGATCGAGCGGGTGACGTTGGTCAGCCGCGTGCCGAACAGAAAGGTGGTGACGCGCTTCTCGCGCTCGGTGATCGCGTGGAGGAAATGCAGGAAAAGCCGCGTGTACTGGCTCATCGAGCCGGAGATGTCGAGCAGCGCGACAATCGGCGGCTCCTTCTGTCGCGGTCCGACATATTTCAGATCGATGACGGCGCCGCCCGCCTTCATGCTGGCGCGCAAAGTCCGGCGTACGTCGATGATGTGACCGTGCCGGCTCGGCGCCAGACGGCGCGTGCGGACGCGTTCGAACGGCAGCGCCAGTCGCGCAATCGCATCCTTGGCTTGAGCGACCTCGGCCGCGGTCATCTGGGCGAAGTCCTTCCTCTGGAGCACCTCCCGATCGGACACCGTGAGCCGCGCGTCAATCTCGACCTCTTGCTCGCGCTCGCGCTGGTTCATGCCGGCGAACAGCGCGTCCTGGATGCGCTGCGCGCCCGCCTCTGGCGGCTTCGGTGCCTGCGGCAGCGTCTCCGGCAGCATGGCGGCGAGCATCTTCTCCATCAGG
>DATCFB010000240.1:0-11485 GCA_036509755.1 Pseudolabrys sp.
GTTGCGCTTCTGCTGGAACCAGTCCCGGTCGCATCGCAGGGGGATCTCATCCGATGCAGGAAAATGCCAAGTCCGCCGTGACCAAACGTTCGGTCGTAATCGGTGGTCACAAGACCAGTGTGAGCCTTGAAGAGCCCTTCTGGGCCGAAGTCAGGTCCATCGCCACCGGCGAGCAGATCACGGTGTCGAGCCTGTTGCGGCGCATCGACCGTGAACGGTCGAATGCCAACCTCTCCTCCGCGATTCGCGTCTACGTGCTCGAGCATGTGCGGGACCGCGCCAACGGCATACATTCGAGACCGGACGTGCAGCCGTCCTACGTCAACGGTGTCCACGCCGGCTAAGCCCCGGCGCCGCCGTTCGATTTTGCGCGTGCCGGCCACGCCGGCACGGGCTTGACGCCAAATGTCGCGCTCCCGACAATGGCCCCCTCTTCGGCCTCGGGAGCCCGGCAGGCGATGACGCGCGAACCGAATGCCGTGGACTTCTGGCGCGGCTTCGCGCTCATCACCATCTTCATCGACCACATTCCCGGCCTATTCTATGCCAGCTACACGCTGGGGAATGTCTCCATTTCCGACGCCGCCGATCTGTTCGTCTTTCTTGCCGGCTGGTCGTTGCGGCTGATGTCGGAAGGCCGCGGCGAGCGGCGGCCGATCCGCGACGTGATGCTGCGCTTGTTCGGCCGCGCGCTCGAGATCTATGCCGCGCAGGTCCTGATCACCATGCTGGCGATCGCGATACTGGCGCTGAGCGCCACGGAGCTCGACAATCCGCTCCTGTTGCAATGGCACAATGCCGCCGCGGTCTTTACCGATCCGGTGACGACACATATCGGGCTCGCTGTGCTCACGCATCAGCTCGGCTATTTCGATATCCTGCCGCTCTATGTCGTGCTGATGCTGATGGCGCCGTTCTTCGCGCTGGTCGATCGGATCGCGCCGAAGCTGCTGCTGCCGCTCTCGCTCGGCCTCTATGTCTGCGTGCTCGCCTTCCGGCTGACGCTGCCGACCTGGCCTGTCGCCGGCACCTGGTTCTTCAATCCGCTCGCCTGGCAGGCGATCTTCGTGCTCGGCTTCACGCTCGCCGATAACCGCCGCGGTCTCGGCGCTTTCGCCCGCCGCCATATCGGCTGGCTGCGCGTGATCGGCGTGCCGATCGTCATCGCCGGCGCGCTCGTGCATATCTTCGACCTGTGGCCCGATCCGACCAATGTGCCGAACCCGAAACTGTTCTTCATCGCCGACAAGACGTTCATGACGCCGATGCGGCTCGTCCAGTTTCTGGCCCTCGTCGCGGTGTTCTCCTTCGCATGGCCCTATATCCGCCGTGGCCGCGAGATGCTCTATCTCAGCCGCCCGGTCGGCGCGCTGATCGGCCTTCTCGCCATGCTCGGGCGCAACTCGCTCTACGTATTCTGCGTCGGCTCGCTGCTGTCGCTGTCGGCGCAGGTGGTGCGGCTCTATTACCGCGGCTCGGCCACCAGCGACGCGGCCGTCGTACTTCTCGGCATCATCATCATGGCAGTCACCGCATGGCTCGCAGAATCGCGACAGCGCGGGCGGCCTGCGCCATCTTCGGCGCAGCGCTTGCCGGCGCGCTGATCAATCCCGCCTTCGCCCAGCAGCCGGCGGCGGGGCCGGCCGGCACCGCCGTCGTGTCGAAGGCGTGCCAACCCGGCGCGACGCAGGCGGCCGCCGAAGCGCCGCTGCCCAACGTTGCCGCCGCGCTCGCCCGCCGCCGTCCGCTGCGCATCCTGTCGATGGGCGCCGCGCCCGGTCGCATCGGCGCGCATGGCGGCACTTACACGGCACAGATCGAGCGCATGCTGCAAAGCGCGCTCAAGGTCACCGCCATCGAGATCGTCAATCGCGGCGTGTCCGGCGAACTCGCGGCCAATACGGCGCTGCGCATGAAAAACGAAGTGGCGCTCGAGGAGCCCGACCTCGTGCTCTGGCAAGTCGGCACCAATGACGCGCTCGCCTATGTACCGGTGGACGAGTTTGCCGAAGCGGTGAAAGATCAATTGGCCTGGCTGAAGGCGCACAAAGTCGATGTCGTTCTGGTCGGTCTGCAGTTCGCGCCGCAGATGCTGCGCGACGCGCACTACGACGAGATCAGAGAGACGCTGCGGCGGGTTGCCGCCGAGGAGAACATCATCGTCATTCGATTTTTCGAGGCGATGCAGATTCTAAATCCGCCGGACACCGAAGCATCCATGCCGCCGGCCGAGGAGTTCGAACGCGGCGAGGCGGGCTACGACTGTCTATCCCAATATGTCGCCCGCGCCATCACGCTCGGCGTGTTCGCCAAGGGTATCCACCCACCGGCTCAGACGCCCAAATAGCGCTGCAACACCTGCGGATCGGCCTTGATCTCCGCAGTCGGTCCTTCGTGCACGATGTGGCCGTTGTTGATGACGTAGGCGCGGTTGGCGAGCGCCAATGTCGCGGCAATGTTCTGTTCGACCAGCACGATCGTCTGTCCCGCTTCGACGAGCTTGCGGCAGGCGAGCATCAGGTCGCGCACGATCACCGGCGCCAGGCCCTCGAATGGTTCGTCCAGCAGAATGATCTTGGGGTCACGCACCAAGGCACGCGCGATCGCCAGCATCTGCTGCTCACCGCCCGACAGGTCGGTGCCGCGGCTGCCGCGGCGCTCCTTGAGGCGCGGGAACATCTCGTAGATGCGATCGAGCGGCCAGCGCCCTGGCGCGGTCAGGCCGGCGAGGATGATGTTCTCCTCGACGTTGAGGCTGCCGAAGATGCGCCGGTCCTCCGGCACAAGCTGCATGCCGGCCTGGGCGATGGCGTGCGCCGGGCGTCCGGCGATATCCTTGCCGTCGAGCATGATCGCGCCCGAGCGCGGCGTCAGCACGCCCATGAGGCTCTTCAGCGTGGTCGACTTGCCCGCGCCGTTGCGGCCAAGCAAGGCCACGACCTCGTGCTGCTCCACCTTCAGATTGACGTCGAACAGGATGTGCGAGTCGCCGTAATAGCTGTTGAGACCGTTGACTTCGAGCAGGCTCATGGCGCGTGCACTCCGCCGAGATAGGCTTCCTGGACCGCCGCGTTCGCCTTGATCTCCGCCGGCGTCCCTTCCACCAGAACCGAGCCCTCGCGCAGCACCGTAATCTTTTCGGTCAGTTCGAAGATCGCGTCCATGTCGTGGTCGATGACGATCATGGTGCGGCCGCGCGCCAGCGACTTGAGCAGCCGCACCGTCTCGATGCGCTCGCGCGGGCTCATGCCGGCGAGCGGTTCGTCGAGCAGCAGGAGCGACGGCGCGGTGGCAAGCGCGAGGCCGATTTCCAGCCGGCGCTTCTCGCCATAAGGGAGCTCGGCCACCGGCAGGTCGGCCCGCTCGGCGAGATGTACAAGCTTGAGCGTGTCCTCCACCCGCCGGGTAAGCCCTTCGACACTGCCGACGTGGCGCAGGAGGTCGAGGCGGAACGGCCCGCGTTTTTCGGCCAGGGCTGCGATGGTGACGTTCTCGCGCACAGTCAAGCGGGTGAAGAGCTGGTTGACCTGGTAGCTCTTGGTCAAACCGAGTTGACAGACCTGCGTGACGCCGAAGCCGGTGATATCACGGCCCTCGAACGCAATGCGGCCTTCCGTCGGAGGCACCTCGCAGGTGAGCATCTTGAAGAAGGTCGATTTGCCGGCGCCGTTCGGGCCGATGATGCCGCGCAACTCCCCGCGCCTGACCGAGAAATCGATGTTGTTGTTGGCGACGATGCCACCATAGCGTTTGGTGAGCCCCTTGGCCTGAAGGATAATCGCGTCGTCACTTGGCTTCGGCCGGCGCGCAGACGGCACGAATTCGACCATAGGCGCATCCGCTGTCGCCACTGCGGCGGCGAGCGAGGCGGCGGCTACGGCGCGCGGATCGGATTCGATCGCTTCGTGCTGCCGGCGGGTTCGGCCGGTGACAAACCGCTGCAGCGATACCAGACCGCCGACGATGCCGCGGCGCAGGAACACGACCAGCAGAACGAACACGATGCCGAGCACCAGCTTCCAGGTCGCGCCGAGATGCAACGTCGACTGGAAGAAGTCGCTGAGATAGAGCCACACGGTGGCGCCGACCAGAGGCCCGAACAGCGTGCCGGCGCCGCCGATCGCCGTCTGCATCACGAGCTGGCCCGACGTGTCGAACATAAAGGCGTCGGGCGGCATGAAGCCCTGCATCAGGGCGAGCAGGCCGCCGGCGAAGCCGGCATAGACGGCGGCGACGACGAAAGCGGTCAGCTTGTAGCTGTGAATGTTGTGACCGACAGCGGCGGCGCGCAGCGGATTGTCGCGGATCGCGCTCAGCACCGCACCGACCGGCGAGCGAACGATGCGCAAGGCCAGCACTATGGCGACGAAATACCAGAACGCAAGAAAGCAATACATCGACCAGTCGGTATTGAACTTCACCGTCATGAAGCCGAGCGACAGCGACGGCGTCGGCACGCCGGGCAGCCCGTTCTCGCCGCCGGTATAGGCGGACAGCGGATTGAACTCGACGAAGAAGAACACCTCGGCGATCGCCACGGTGATCATGGCGAAGTAGATGCCGGTGCGGCGAAGCGCAATGAGGCCGATGAGATAGCCGACGATGCCGGCAACGATGGCGCCGATGAACACCGCCGGGATCGTGTACGGGAAGTCGACCATGGTCAGCAGGTAGGCGGCAACCATGCCGCCGGTGCCGTAGAAGGCCGACTGGCCGAACGACAACAGGCCGGTGAAGCCGAACAGGATGTCGAAGCCGATGCCGAACACGCCCCAGATCAGGATGCGATTGATGGTGGTCGGGGAGAAACCGAGATGCGGCAGCACGAACGGCGCGAGGATGAGACCTGCGGCCGTGAGCGCTTCAACGACGAGAGGACGATTTCTGATCATCTTGGACCGCTCATTCGCGACCGGCGGCGCCGAGCAGTCCGTGCGGACGCAGCACGAGCACCAGCGTCATCGCTGCGAACAGCATGACGTAGGAATAACCGGGGTTGAACATGGAGGTGATGCTGATGATCTCGCCGGCGATGAGGCCGCCGAGCACCGCGCCGGGGAACGAGCCGACGCCGCCGATGACCACGACGACGAAAGTCTGCACCAGGATCGACTCGCCGACGTCGGGCGAGATCGACACCACCGGCGCGTTGACGATGCCGGAGAAGCCAGCCGCCATGGCGCCGATGCCGAACACCAGCATGAACACCTTGTAGACGTCGATGCCGAGGGCATCGACCATCACCGAGTCCTCGATGCCGGCGCGCACGATCATGCCGATGCGCGTGCGGTAGAGGATGACGTAGAGCGCGATGAGTGCCACCGCGACGATACCGAGGAGCGCCAGGCGGTACGTCGGGTAGAACATGAAGCCGAGATTGATGATGCCGCCGAGCGCGTGCGGCGGCGGCACGATCTTGGACAGACTGCCGAAAAAGAACCGCACCCCCTCGACGAAGACGATGCCGATGCCGAAGGTGACGAGGAGTTGGTCCTCGTGCGGCCGTCCGTAAAACCTGCGGATGATGCCGCGTTCGAGGACGATGCCGACCACCATGACGAACAGCGAGCCGGCAATCACCGCGACGATGAAGGATCCCGTATAAGAATAGGCGAGCCAGCCGGCGTAGCCGCCGAGCATGAACATGGCGCCGTGCGCAAGGTTCAGGACGCCGAGCGTGCCGTAGATGATCGTGAGCCCCGACGAGATCAGCGCGAGCAAAGCGCCCAGCACCAGCCCGTTGAAGCATTGCGAGATGAAATTCGCCCAGTTGACCACGCTGTCGCCCGTGAAAGTGTTCGAAAGCCGGCTAATCCGTCCCCATCATGCCCGGCATTATGCCGGGTATCCACGGTTCTCTGATGAAGAAAGACGTGGATGGCCGGACATCGGCGTTCTGAAAGGAGCGAACGGCTATGCCCGGCCATGACGGCAACGACTGGCGCCCCCTCTGTCAACCGACAGAGAGGGCGCGTTTTCGTCAGGTGTAGTCGCCGAGCTTGCAGCCGAACGCGTCCGGCTTCTGCATCAGCGGCGCGCCGGGGACGACCTCGAGGACCTCCCAGTAGTCTTCCTTGTTCTTCATCGCCTTGGGTCCCTTGCCCTTGACGACGATGACGGGACGGACCAGTTGGTGATCCTCAGCGCGGAAGTGCACGTCGCCGACGGTCGACGGGAAGGTCTCGCCCTTCTCGTACTGCTTGATCACGGTCGGCGGATAGAACGTACCCGCCTCCGAAACCATGCGCGCCCAGATGGCGAACTGCATGTAGCCGTTGTTCGCGCCCCACTCTGGCTTGTAGCCGAACTTCTTGCTGAACGCGTCGTTGAACATCTTGGCGAGCGGGTACTTGTCTTCCAGCGTCCACCAGTAGTCGGTGGATGCGTACACGTTTTCCGTCAGCTCCGGCGTCACCTCCTTGGCCAGGAAGGGGATCTGGTACGGAATCACCATCTGCATCTTCGGCGTCAGGCCGAACTGGCGCGCCTGCTGCACCGACAGAACGGCATCGCGGCCCCAGTTGACGTTGACGATGAACTCGGCGCCGGAGTTGGCGATGTTGGTGAGGTACTGCGAGAAGTCGGACGTGCCGAGCGGCGAGACCTGGTTGGTCACCATCGTCCAGCCGCCGTTCTTCGTCAGGTAGTCGTTGACCGACTTGGTGACGGTGTGGCCGTAGGTGTAGTCCGGCGTCATGAACGCCGCCTTCTTGTTCTTGCCGTAGGCCTTAACCAGCACCGGGCCGATCGCGTTCGCCGCCGTCTCGCCGTAGAAATTCTGGCGGAATCCGTAGCGTACGCAGTCTTTGCCCGTGGTGTCGTTCGAGCCCGAGACGCCGGTGAGATAGAGAACTTTCTCGCGCTCGGCGAACTTGTTGAGCGCCACCGCGACCGCCGAAGACGTCGAGCCGAACATCGCGATCGTCTTGTTGTCGTTGATGAAGCGCTGCTGCGCCTGCACCGCCTCGTTCGGCTTGGCGCCGGAATCGGCGACGACGATGTTGACCTGCTTGCCGAGCAGACCCTTCGAGACCTTCGGCGCGATCTTCTTGATCAGCTCATGGCCGGAGTTGATGTGCTCGACCGCGAGCTGCACGCCCTTGAGCTCATCTTCGCCCGAGGACGCGTAGGCGCCAGTGCGCGGCACGGTCGCGCTGATGGTGACGGAACTGCCCTGCGACCCGGCCGGCCAGGTGCCCATTGCGGGCTCGTTGGCGGCATAGGCCGGCATGACCACGCCGCCCGGCAGAACCACGGCGCCGGCCAGTCCCGCGCCTGCTTGCAGAAGTGTGCGGCGTGATACGCCGTTTCTGAGATCGTCCATTTAATTCCTCCCTGGAGGTCCGTTCGAGTCGCCCCTCGAATTTCACTCGGTTTGCAGTTTCTGATTGTCGTTTAGGTGTCGCGCCATTGTCCGGCGCTAGGTCGCCCCCTCTTGAAGTCTCGCGAGCGATAGAGACGACCGGCGCGCACGCCTCAAGGCGCGCGGCCCCCGCCACGATCAATGCATCATTTGCCGGGCAATCATACCGTTGCGTCAATGCCACTTTCGTCGAGGCGGTAGCCTCGGGGGCATGAAATGCAAATTTCTGCGGCCGAACGGCGCCGATTGCTGCACCTGCGGCCCTACGCGTGCACTGCACAATGGCAGGTCGCCCCTCAACCGAGGTTCAGCTCCTTGAAGAAGTCGTTGCCCTTGTCGTCGATGACGATGAAGGCCGGGAAATCCTCAACCTCGATCTTCCAGATCGCCTCCATGCCGAGCTCGGCATATTCCTGCACCTCGACCTTCTTGATGCAGTGCTCGGCGAGGTTGGCGGCCGAGCCGCCGATCGAGGCGAGATAGAAGCCGCCGTGCTTCTTGCAGGCGTCGCGCACCGCCGCCGAGCGGTTACCCTTGGCGAGCGAGATCATCGAACCGCCGGCCGCCTGGAACTGGTCGACATAGGCGTCCATCCGCCCCGCCGTGGTCGGGCCGAACGAGCCCGACGCATAGCCCTCCGGCGTCTTCGCCGGCCCGGCGTAATAGACCGGATGGTCCTTGAAATATTGCGGCAGCCCCTGCCCGCTTTCGAGCCGCTCGCGCAGCTTGGCGTGCGCGAGATCGCGCGCGACAATCAACGTGCCGCTCAGCGACAGCCGCGTCTTCACCGGATAGTGCGAGAGCTGCGCCAGAATCTCTTTCATCGGCCTCTTCAGATCGACCTTCACGACGTCGCCGCCGAGCTTCGCCTGATCGATCTCCGGCAGATATTGCGCCGGATGATGCTCGAGCTCCTCGAGGAAGACGCCGTCTTTAGTGATCTTGCCGAGCGCCTGGCGGTCGGCCGAGCACGACACGCCCAATCCAATCGGCAGCGACGCGCCGTGCCTTGGCAAACGGATGACGCGCACGTCATGGCAGAAATACTTGCCGCCGAACTGCGCGCCGACGCCGGTCGACTGCGTCATCGTCAGGATTTCCTGCTCCATCGCCAGATCGCGGAAGGCGTGGCCGTCCTCGGACCCTTGCGTCGGCAACTCGTCGAGATATTTGGTCGAAGCGAGCTTCACCGTCTTCAAATTCAATTCCGCGCTGGTGCCGCCGATGACGATGGCGAGGTGATAGGGCGGGCACGCAGCGGTGCCGAGTGTCAGGATCTTCTCTTTCAGGAAGGCGAGCATGCGGTCGTGCGTCAGGATCGACGGCGTCGCCTGGAACAGGAACGTCTTGTTGGCCGAGCCGCCGCCCTTGGCGACGAACAGAAACTTGTAGGCGTCCTCACCCTCGGCATAGATCTCGACCTGCGCCGGCATGTTCGACTTGGTGTTTGTCTCCTCGAACATAGAGAGCGGCGCGAGCTGCGAATAGCGCAGGTTCTTCTTGAGATACGCGTCGCGCGCGCCCTGCGCGAGCGCACCTTCGTCCGAACCGCCGGTCCAGATGCGCCGGCCCCTCTTGCCCATGATGATGGCGGTGCCGGTGTCCTGGCACATCGGCAGCACGCCGCCGGCGGCAATGTTGGCGTTCTTGAGGAGATCGTAGGCGACGAACTTGTCGTTCGCCGTTGCCTGCGCGTCGTCGAGAATGGCGCGGAGCTGCTTGAGATGCGCGGGGCGCAAGAGGTGGTTGATGTCCTCGAAGGCGGCTTCCGACAGCGCGCGCAGCGCCTCCGGCGCAACGACGACGACGTCCTCGCCCATCGCCTTCTCGACGCGCACGCCGTACGACGTGACCTTGCGGTACTTGGTCTTGTCCGGCCCGAGCGGAAAGAGCGGCGTGTGGTGGTAGGGTGGGAGTGGGGAAGGGGATGGGGCGTTCATACCAGCGGATTCCCGATTGACAACTTGGCGTTGTGTGTTGTCAGTGAAGCACAAGAAGAAAATATCCTAAGGAGAGGGAATTGGGGAAGCCACCAAAAAGCACGGCAACCATGAAGGCATGGGAAAATGCCTATGGTGCTCGGTTTGACAAATCGAAGTTCGGTGATGACGCAATAGGCCTTTTTGCGTTGGGGCTCCAGTTTGGTATTGAAGACCTCGATGCGATCGGCGCCGAAATCGTGACTGGTCAAGGTGACGACAAGAAATGCGACCTCGTCTATTTCGATCCGGAAGAAGGACGCTGCGTGGTTGCCCAATGCTATGTTTCACAAAAGGTGCGGACCAGCGCACCCGCCAACAAAGCCGCCGATCTAAACACCGCAATAACATGGCTAATTACAACACCTATCGACAAATTACCCGATCTATTGAAATCGAGGGCAGTTGAAATTCGCGATGCGATCAAATCGGACAAGCTCCGCGAGTTGAATATCTGGTATGTCCATAATGTGCCAGAAAGCAAGAATGTGGCGCGAGAATTGGAAGCTGTTGAACATACCGCTAATGCCGCAATCAAAGGTCTAAATTCAGGAACACACGTCAGTGTGATCGCCCGAGAATTTGGCGACACTCACTTCACCCGCCTGTATCGCGAGAGCGAGTCTCCAATTCTTGTCACTGATAAGATTGGGATTACGGTACCGAGGGGCTTTAGGATAAATGGCGAAGGATGGACTGCCTATCAGACCTACCTGCCCGGTTCATTTTTCTACGATCAATATAAAAAATACGGCCTCGATCTATTCAGCGCCAACATCAGAGATTATCTCGGTTCACGAGCGAGCGATTCAAATATCAATAACGGCATTAAAAATACCGCAGAAAGCGAGCCGGCCAATTTTTGGATTTATAATAATGGAGTAACAGCCCTCGTTAACAAGCTAAGTTCCAAGAAGACAGCAAACGGAGTCCGGCTTTCCATCCGTGGAATTTCAATCGTCAATGGCGCGCAGACGACGGGCGCAATCGGATCCCTCGACAAAAGGCCAAAAAAGCAGCTCACTGTTCCGGTGAGATTCATTTGGACTCAAAACGAAAGTCTCGTCGAAAACATCATCAAGTATAATAATAGTCAAAACAAGATATCTGCATCAGATTTTCGTAGCACCGATGCGATTCAGAAGCGACTCAAGGCCGAATTCGGTAAGATTCCAGATACCGAATACGAAGGCGGCCGACGCGGCGGCGCAAGCGACGTCATTAAACGTCGGCCGAACCTACTGCCTTCATACACTGTTGGCCAAGCGCTGGCTGCGTTTCATGGCGATCCTGTTATCGCATACGATCGAAAATCAGAGATATGGATAAACGATCGAACTTATTCGAGCTACTTCAAGGAAGAGACTACGGCCAAGCACATAATATTTGCTTACTCTCTATATAAGGCCGTAGCCGACCACAAGCTTGAGTTAGTCGCTAAAAATAAGCAGGGCGCAGAACTTACCCAGATTGAAAAAGAGCAACTCGCGTTTATGGAAAAGAAAGGAGCCATTCATCTGACCTGCGCGGCTATCGCAGACTGCTTGGAGGTCGTTCTTTCAAAGCCCCTTCCTAACAAATTTCGACTCTCTTTCGGCGATAAGGTTTCGCCAAAGAAGGCCGAAGAACTCTGGGGAGAAATCCTCGATCCGCTACTTGCGCTAGTGAGCCAGCTGAATTCAGCGTTTTCCGCCAATCGCATCAATACAGAAGCAGCCAAAAAAGCCATTCCAGCATTCAGGAGCGTGGTTGCGGCGGTCAGCTCCGCCAATCAAAAGGCCTTCAAGAAGTTTGCCGGAGGCGTGAAAATTGATTAGCGCCGTTAGTCCCTCACACCACCTTCGCCACCTTCGCCACCTTCGCCACCCTCTCCTCCCCCAACGCCCTGTACCCCATGCGCGCATAGAATCGCGCCGCGCCGGCATTGTCCGTGACCACCGCGGTGTCGATGCGCTTCACCTTCTCCTTGCGCAATTGCTTCTCCAGCTCGCGCATGGCTCAAAATTTGTCGTCACCGGGCTTGTCCCGGTGACCCCGATTGGCAAGGCACGGTGCCTCCATAAGCGAGATGGCCGGGACAAGCCCGGCCATGACGAAGTGAGGGAGCTCGCCAGAAGGGCTCAGGCTTCCACGTAGTCCGCGA
>DATCFB010000241.1:0-2173 GCA_036509755.1 Pseudolabrys sp.
GCGAACGTCGCGACGAAGGGCGCTACTTCACCGCGAGCAGTTCGACCTCGAACATCAGCGTGGCGTTCGGAGGAATGACGCCGCCGGCGCCGGAGGCGCCATAGCCGAGGGCAGGCGGGACGATCAGCGTGCGCTTGCCGCCGACTTTCATCGAAGTGACACCTTCGTCCCAGCCCTTGATCACCCGGCCACGGCCGACGGGAAATTCGAAGGGCTCGTTCCGATCGTGCGACGAGTCGAATTTCTTGCCCTTGATCCCATTGACGTAAAGCCAGCCGGTGTAGTGCACGACGGCGGTCTGGCCTGGCTTGGGCGAGGGACCGGTCCCGACCGTCTCGTCGGTGTACTTCAGGCCCGATGCGGTGGTCATGACTTTCTTTCCGGCGGTTTGCGCGAAGGCTGGATGGATGAAGGTGGTTTCGACAGCAACGCCAAAGGCGGCGAGGAGCGCCGTGCAGGCGAGGGCTCTGGCAAAAGCGCGCATGAGGTGCTCCTTCTAATGTCGAGGGCCGCGTCATACACTCTTACCGGGCGGAAGTCCCGGCCGTTATTTCTTCCGATCGACGCGACAGGTGCCGAGCCGGCGCGCGGCTACGGACGCACAAGGTCGACGATGTCCGAGGGCGCGCCTTCGAACGCGAATGGATTGAGAAATTGGCGCCGCCAAAGAAAGCTTCGATCGATCTCGGTCATTTTAGCCGCGTCGCAAATCAACGCCCATCGATCCCGAACCGTTGTGATCTGGTGGTGCGCAATGGCAGCGGCTTCGCCGTCCGACAAGAGAAACACGGACGCGGCCTTCAGGCACACGGCGATCTGACTGAATCGCTCTTGTCCGATGATAAGCATCGCTTGATCAGCCTCGCCGCCGCTGCGGGCTTGCGGACAGATGTCGTATGCTGGCGTCAACGAAAGAATTCTGCCGTCCCAATAGGCGGCGTGATTGCGGGCGTGATCATCGGTATTGCCGCAAAGGACGTTAAAGAGCATGCGGGCGAACATTTGCTTGAGAGTCCGCTTCGGCTCGATAAACCTATGCCGGACGATCGTTGCCAGGTCTTCATAGCTTGCGTAGCGAGCCATCATCTCGTCCAGTTCGAGGAGCGTGAGCGCTGAGACAATGGCGCGCCGGCGCCAGCCTTCGTTTGTCCTCTCGCGATCGAATCGCTCGACCAGCAATACGTCCTTGCCGACAGCGCGCTCGAGGCGCACGGGCGCGACGTCGATGCCAACTTCGGCAGCGAGGCGCATGGCGACGTATTCAGCCTTCACGACGCCGTAGAGATCGCTTTGCGATGAGAATTTCGCGACATATTTTCGATTGTGTGTCTCGATGAGCGCCTTGGGGCGCGCCCCGCCGATGGAGCTGCCGTGGAGAAGAGCTGCGTCCAATTGGGGATTAAGAGGAATTCCTTTCTCGACCTTCTCAGCAGCGCTAATCAACTCCTCGAAAGAGGCCTCTGTCGTTTTGCGCGCAATGTAGGTTGTTGGCGATTCCTGGAAATCGAGGGCACCGACGCGATCGGAGCCGGAGTCGAGCAGATAAGTGAGCTCGTCGAGCTCGGCCGTGTCCGCATTTCCTGCGGCGCGTCCCAGGTGACGATTAAGTATGACGCGGCGGCCCCAGGCGTCGGGAGCTGCATCTCGGATGCAGCTCGGCATGTGCAAGCCGTTGAGAAGCGGCAGTACACCCTGGCGAAGGGGGAGTTCGGGTTCGTATAGCGCGATCGCATTGGGGCGCGCCAGATAACTCCGGGCGTAGTTGAACACATAGTCGTCGCCCGCCGCGGCAAGTCGGCCGGTGACGACCGGGTTGGTTTCGCCAGGAAGCCACACCCAGACGTACGCTTCCCGATCGGGGGCCTTAGAAGGCATCGTGCGCCTTGATCTTGGGGAGACGCGCGGCCTTCGGCAGCAGTGCCAATGTCCCGGTGCTGGCGGCGAGCGCGTTGCCTAGCGTCGATCGATCATTGGCGTTGAAAAGGGGCACGCCCACGATTGCGGCGGCTTCGAACACCGCTCCGATGGCGCAGCCCGGGTCGCCTTTTTCAATCCGCTGAACGAGGCCGCGGGAAATTCCCGCCCGCTCAGCGAGCGCTGCGGTTGTGATCTTGCGTTCAAGGCGGGCTTGCCGGATTAGCCGGCCGAGCAACAGCAAGGCGTCTTGGCTGTA
>DATCFB010000242.1:0-10554 GCA_036509755.1 Pseudolabrys sp.
GTATCGCTGCGTCGGCCTGATCACCGTCAAGGACATCGAGAAGGCGGTCGCCAATCCGAACGCCTGCAAGGACGAGCAGGGCCGCCTGCGCGTCGCGGCGGCCACCACGGTCGGCGACAAGGGCTTCTCCCGCACCGAGGCATTGATCGCCGCCGGCGTCGATCTCGTCGTGGTCGACACGGCGCATGGTCATTCGCGGCTGGTGCTTGACGCCGTCACCCGTATCAAGAAGTTGTCGAATGCCGTGCAGGTCGTCGCCGGCAACGTCGCCACTGCCGACGGCGCCAAGGCGCTGATCGATTCAGGCGCGGACGCCATCAAGGTCGGCATCGGCCCGGGTTCGATCTGCACCACGCGCATCGTCGCCGGCGTCGGCGTGCCGCAGCTCACGGCGATCATGGACTGCGTCGAGGCCGCCCGCGCCAGCGGCACGCCGGTCATCGCCGACGGCGGCATCAAGTATTCCGGCGATCTCGCCAAGGCGATCTCGGCCGGTGCCGACTGCGCCATGGTCGGCTCGCTGCTCGCCGGCACCGACGAGACGCCCGGCGAGGTGTTCCTCTATCAGGGCCGCTCGTACAAGACCTATCGCGGCATGGGCTCGGTCGGCGCAATGTCGCGCGGCTCGGCCGACCGCTACTTCCAGCAGGACATCAAGGACTCGCTCAAGCTCGTGCCGGAGGGTGTCGAGGGGCAGGTCGCCTATAAAGGCTCGGTCTCGACCGTGCTCCACCAGCTCGCCGGAGGCTTGCGCGCCGCCATGGGCTATGTCGGCGCCAAGGATATTGCCTCGCTGCACGACAAGGCCGAGTTCGTGCGCATCACCGGCGCGGGCCTGCGCGAAAGCCACGTCCACGACGTGACCATCACGCGCGAGAGCCCGAACTACCCGAGCCGTGTGTAGCCTAGGCTTTTTGCTTGGCGTAGCGAGCCCGGCATCGGGCACCGGAGCGGCGCATGGCGGACACCCCGGCTGGGTTTTTCGAAGGCACTGAGATGCCGACCGCCGGATGGTGGGAGTCACTGTGGCCCGATCCGGCTGACGTACTCGGTAGGATAGGGCTGCGACGCGGCAGCGATGTCATCGACCTGTGCTCGGGTGACGGCTGGTTCACGCTTCAGATCGCAAAGATCGCGCGCCACGTCACCGCCATCGATATCGACCGGGTTCTGTTAGAGGTGGCGCGTCACCGGCTCGCCGAAAGCGGTGCGCATAATTGTGATTTCATCGCGGCCGACGCCTACCAAATTGCCGGCGTGGCGAAGCCGAGCGATTTCGTTTTCATGGCCAACGCGTTTCACGGCGTGCCGGACCGCACGCGGCTGGCCAGGGCCGTATGGAGTGTCCTGCGCCCGAACGGCCGGTTCGCCATCGTCAATTGGCACAAGAGGCCACGCGAGGAAACCACAGTGCTCGGCGAGCCGCGCGGCCCGAAGACGGAGTTGCGCATATCGATCGAGGAGACGGTAGCGTCAGTGGAAAGGGGCGGTCTGACACGCGTCGAGGCTGTGGAAGTGCCGCCGCATCACTACGCTGTCGTTTTTCGGAAATCCGCCGATTGAGGTTACGCCGATGCCGCCGTTGCTCGACAACAAGGATCCGTCGGCTATCTCCGTCTTCGTTGCCCCGGCGCTGTTGCGCGAGGCGCGGCGGCAGAAGGGGATTGCGACCGCAGACGTGCCCTCCGTCTGCATCCTCGATCCCGACGGCGACATCGTCCGCCGTCTCAGAGCTGCCGGTCAGGCGCAACTGGCTGCCGAGTGGCCTTGCTATCACACCGAGCTTTATCGCTTCCCGCTTGCGGGGAAAGCCGTCGGCATCATCGGCTGCGCTGTCGGCGCGCCATTTGCCGTCCTGGTCGCGGAGGAGCTCTTCGCCTGCGGCTGCAAACTCGTGATCAGCGTGACATCGGCGGGCCAGATTTCGCCCGAGGGCAAACCGCCTTACTTCGTCATCATCGAGCGTGCGTTGCGCGACGAGGGCACAAGCTACCACTACGCCACGCCGTCGGATTACAGCGACGCTAATCCGCAACTAGTGGCGCAGGCCGCCGCCGCACTGAAGCATGCGGGCGCGACGATCCTGACGGGCGCGAGCTGGACGACCGACGCGCCGTTTCGGGAAACCGAGGCGGCGATCGCCGCCGCGCGGGCACGAGGGATACTGGCGGTCGAAATGGAGGCGGCGGCGCTCTACGCCTTTGCCCATGCGGCGAAGAGGAAGGTCCTCTGCGTCGCGCATGTGACGAACACGATGGCCGTGGCCGAGCAGGATTTCGAAAAGGGCGAAGCCGACGGCACCGTCGATGCCTTGCGCGTGCTGGAGCTCCTTGTGAAGCTGGAAGATTAAGAAACGAAAGGACCGTGGTGTCCGCAATGCCGATCTGATACAGCCCCCGAGCCGTTAACGTCGAGGCGAGGCAAGCCATGTCGATCCGTTTCGTCCTGCTGCCGCTGTTCGTCCAGGTGCTGCTCACGTTCGGGCTGTATTTCTGGATGGCCTGGCACCGCACGTCGTCGCTGCGAAGCGGCGCGGTGCGGCCGGGCGACATCGCCTTGCGCGAGCCGAACTGGCCGCCGCATGTGCTGAAGGTCGCCAACGCCGCGCACAACCAGCTCGAACTGCCGACGCTGTTCTACGTGCTGACCATCCTGTCGATCATCACGCGCCACGCCGACATTGTCTTCGTCGTGCTCGCCTGGATCTTCGTGCTGTCGCGCCTCGCGCACGCTTACGTGCATACGACCAGCAACGTCATCAGCCGGCGCGGGCCGCTGTTCGGCATCGGTATGCTCGTGCTGCTCATCATGTGGGTGATTTTCATCGTGCGTATCCTCGCCGGGGCGCCATGACGCCGTCGGCCCGCCTGAGCGCCGCGATCGAGGTCGTCGCCGCGATCGATGCCGAACGCCGTCCCGCGGCCGACGCGCTGAAGGCATGGGGGCTGGCGCACCGCTTCGCCGGTTCGGGCGACCGCGCGGCGATCGCGGGCTTGGTCTACGACGCGCTGCGCCGGCGCGCCTCGAGCGCCTTCCTGATGGACGCGGAGACGCCACGCGCCATCGTGCTCGGCATGCTCAAGCGCGAGCGCGGGCTCGACGTCGACGCGATCTTAAAGCTTACCGACGGCTCGCGCTTTGCACCCGAGCCGTTGAGCGAGGCCGAGCGCGCACGCCTGACTTCGGCCGATCTTGCCGGCGCGCCGCCGCACGTCATCGGCGACTACCCTGAGTGGCTCGAAGCCGCCTTGGCCGCCACGTTCGGCGACGAGCGAGCCGAGGAGGGCGCGGCGCTGTCGTCGCGCGCGCCGCTCGATTTGCGGGTCAACACCTTGAAGGGCGAGCGCGAGCACGCGCTGACGATGCTGGCGGACCTCAAGCCGGAGCCGACGCGCTGGTCGCCCTGGGGCCTGCGCGTGCGGCTCGCGGCCGACGCCAAAAGTCCGGCGGTCCATGCCGAGCCGGCCTTCCTGAAAGGCCAGGTCGAAGTGCAGGACGAGGGCTCGCAGCTTGCGGCACTGTTCTCCGGCGCGAAGCCCGGCGAACAGGTGCTCGATCTTTGTGCCGGCGCCGGCGGCAAGACGCTCGCTTTGGCGGCGATGATGGGCAACAAAGGCCAGATCTTCGCCACCGACGACGACAAGCGCCGGCTTGCACCGATCCACGACAGGCTCAAGCGCTCGGGCGCGCGCAACGTGCAGGTCCGCACGCCGAAATCGATCGGCGGCGAAATCGAAGACCTCAAGGGGCATATGGACGCCGTGCTCATCGACGCGCCATGCACCGGCACCGGCGCCTGGCGGCGCAATCCCGACGCCAAGTGGCGGATGCGCCCGGGCGCGCTGGAGCAGCGGCTCAAGGAGCAGGCCGAGGTGCTCGACCGCGCTGTACCGATGCTCAAACCCGGCGGCCGCATCGTCTACATCACCTGCTCCGTGCTTGACGACGAGAATGGCGCCCAGGTGCGCGCCTTTCTGGATCGTCACCCCGGTTTCGCCGCGGCCGGTGCGGCGGAGATCGCGGCGCCGCTCGGGGAACGGGCGTTCCTGTTCGGCAAGGCCGCGCGGACGACGCCGGAGGGCGTGCTGATGACGCCACGAACGACCGATACGGACGGGTTTTTTGTCGCCATCCTGCGAAACGCCGGCCGCTCTTAACCAAACGATATGGCGCCGGGGGCTATTTCCCCGATTGCGCCGCAATCCCGGCCCAAATAACCCCCGAAGTTCCTGTGACTGACGCGCACGATCTTTCCAGCCGAGGCCTCCCTCCTATGTTGGTGGCGACCCGCGATCCCATGCATTCCACTGGGTCGCCTGACGGCTCATCCCGGCCGCACCAGGCGCCGATGGCGCCGCGCTCGACCCGCGTCATGGCGGCGATGCAGATCGCCGGCTCGGTGCTGGCGATTCCCGTCGGCCTCGGCAGCGCCTATTCGCTCTACCGGGCCAACTTCTCGGTCGACACGACGTGCCAGGTGCTGCGCGCCAACATCATCTCGATGATCGACAAGAAGATCGACGCCACCGCCCGCCGCATGCTGGTGCGCCACGACGTCGAGACCTTCGAGACGACCTGCGGCGGCGTCGATCCCGACGCTGAGGCGGCGTTCAAGACCTTGCTTGCCGAGCCAGCCGTCACAGCCGTGACAGCCGTGACAGCCGCGCACCCCAAGCGCGTCGAGGTGCCTAAGGCCGAAGTGAGGGCCGAGCCGAAACACGAACCGGCGATCGAGGTGCATAAGCCTGATTTGCGCCTAGCCGCTCCGGCCGAGTCCGTGCGCGAGCCCGCCAAGGAGCGGAGCAAAGAGGCCGTGCGCGAGCGGGCGGTCGAGACGCCGAAGGAAGGCGCCAAGGAATCGGCGAAGGCCGTTGCGGCCGAAGCGTCGGCGCAACAGCACGACGTCGCCACCGACGCGCGCTGGCTCGACGCAGTCCGCGGCGCGCTGGTTGCCCACGAGAAGCCGATGCCCGCCGAAGCCGCCGCCGATGCGGCGGTGTCGCGCGGCGCGCCGCCGCATCCGCTGGCATTGCCGCCGGCGCCGCTCGCTGCCGCGCCCATCGCCGCGGCGCCGATCTTGCCGGCACCGACCCAGGTGTCCGAGCCGGTTCACGCCGCTGCGAGCGCGCCGGCCGATGCGGACCGGCTCGTTCCGCCGGCCTCGATTCCGGAGCAGACCGGTCCGAAGCCAACCGGCTGGATCAGCCACGTGCCATTTGTCGGCCAGGTGCTGGCGAAGTAGCACCGGCGCCTCACCGCCCCGCCTGAACCTCAGCGATCAGCACCTCGACCTGCGGCAGCATGCGCGCGACGACGATGCGGTAGCCCTCGGCATTGAAATGCGCGCCGTCGCGGGCGCGGTATTTGCCGGGCGGCAATTTGAACCGTGCGTAGGGCACGTGCGCCGCGCGGGCAATGCCGGAGAAGTCGAGCGATCCAAGACCGATCAGCAGCACGGCGATCCGCCGCTTCTTCAAGGTGCGCATGATCTCGGTGACGTTGGCGCGCATTTTCGCCGCGGGAATGTGCATGCGAAGGTCGTTTGTGCCGAGCTCGACGAGGACGATGCGGGTGTCGGGTTCGACGGCGAGATCGAGGCGCTTGAGAGCGCCTTGGCTGGTGTCGCCGCTGACGCCGGCGTTCTTCACTATAACGCCGAAGCCCTTCGCCCGGAGTTGCCGCTCCAATTCGGCCGGATAGGCGTCCTTATGCGCGACCAGCCAGCCGGCGGTGGCGCTGTCGCCGAGCGCGACGATCTTCAGTGGCGCGGCGGGGGCCGCCGTTGCGGCGGCCAGAACCACCGCCGCCGCCAGCATTCGTGCGATCATCAATTCAACACCCCGACGATCGCGCCAATCAGGCAGGTCGTCAGCGTGCCCGACACGATCGTCTTCGGCCCCAGCGACACGATGTCGGCGCGGCGCTCCGGCGCCATCACCGTGAGACCGGCGATCATGATGCCGAGCGAGCCGAAATTGGCGAAACCGCACATCGCATAAAGCAGGATCAGCCGCGAGCGTGCGTCGAGCGCGTCGGCCGGCAATTTGGCAAGCTCCAGATAGGCGATGAGCTCATTGAGCACCGTCTTGATGCCCATCAGCGAACCCGCGGTCACCGCCTGGCTCCACGGAATGCCCATCAGCCAGCAGACCGGCGCCATCACGAGGCCGAGCAAGCGCTGGAGCGTGATGGGCGCGCCGGCGATGTCGGGGAGCATGCTCAGGGTTGCGTTGGCGAGGGCCACCAGCGCCACCAGCACGGTAAGCATGGCGACGATATTGAGCAGAAGCTCGAGCCCGGCCGCGGTGCCGCGCACGATGGCGTCCATTGTCGAGTGTGCGACTGCGCCAACCTCGACGCTGCCAATGTCCGTGCGGTCGCCGGGCTTATCCGGCACCATCAGCATGCTGACGAGCAGCGCGCCTGGCGCGCTGACGATCGAGGCGACGAGAATGTGGCCGGCCACGTCTGGAATGACAGCGCGCAGGATGGTCGCATAAAGGACGAACACGGTGCCGGCGATGCCGGCCATGCCACCGGTCATCACCATGAACAGTTCGCCGCGAGTCAGCCGCGTCAGATAGGGTCTGATGAAGAGCGGTGACTCGACCATGCCGAGGAAGATGTTGGCCGCCGTCGACAGGCCGACGGCGCCGCCGACGCCCATCGTGCGTTCGAGCAGCCAGGAGAAACCGCGGACAATCGGCGGCAAGATGCGCCAGTGAAACAAGAGCGTGCTCAACACGCTCATCACCAATACGATCGGCAACGCCTGGAAGGCCAGGATGAAGGCGGCCCCCGGGCTCTTCAATTCAAATGGCAGCGCGCCACCGCCGAGATAGCCGAACACTAGCGATGTGCCGGCGCGCGTGGCTTCGCTCACCGCGTCGGCGGCGCGGGCCACGACCGCGAACACGATCTTGATCTGCGGCACTTCGAGCAGCAGCACGGCGATGGCGATAGTGACGAGGAAGGCGACGCCGACGCTCTTCCAGTCGACGGCGCGGCGGTTCTCGCTGATCAGAAATGCGAAGGCGAGCAGGGCGAACACGCCCAGCGCCGATTGCAGGTGCTGCATGCAAGCCGACCCCTCATCCGGCGTCATAGCGGACGGCACCGGTCCCTCGCGATCCAAGATGCGCGATCGACACTTTCAAAGCAACGCGCCGATGCGCGTTACTGCGATGACTCAGCGTGTCGGCGCACCATGGACAGCATCAGATCCCAGGCATTGCGGATGTTGACGAGGAGCAACAGCAGCAGCGAGCCGGCCAGCACATCAAGCGCGTCGGCATGACCGGCAAAGATGAGGCCTGCGGCACCGAGCAGGGCGCAATAAGCGAGCACCGGAAACAGCACGTAAGCGAGATGGTCGCTCCAGTATGGCGTACGGTACCGGCCAAGAAACTTGATGGTCGTATAGGCGGCAACGCCGAGACCGGCGAGGGCCGTGGCGCCAATCACGATGGCGAAGAAGCTGGCGCGGTGACCGGGCACGAGCGCGATGCAGGCAAGGAAGAACGCCGCGCCGAAATGCACCACGACCGGACTGAAGAAGGTGCGCGTCGCCTCCGCCCGCTCCTCAGTCAGGAATCCGGTGCCGAGCGAGACGGCCACGAACAACAGCGCGACGAGGGCCGCCGCGCCGGTGCCAAGGAGCACGTAGAAATCGTGCCACTTTTCCAGTGCGTCGCCGATCTCCATGACGCCTCAGCCGCGGCCGACGAAGGGCATTTTGTTGGCCATGACCGTCATGAACAGCACGTTGGCGTCGAGCGGCAGGCTCGCCATATAGGCGACCGCAGCGCCGACATTGTCGGCGTCCATGCGGGGCTCGATCATCTTCGTGCCGTTCGGCTGCGGCACGCCGTCGCCCTGCGCCATGCGCTCGGTCATCGGCGTCGCGGCGTTGCCGATGTCGACCTGGCCGCAACAGATGTCGTACTGGCGCGTGTCGAGCGAGGTCGACTTGGTCAATCCGGTGACGGCGTGCTTGGTCGAGGTATAGGCGACCGAGAACGGCCGTGGCGCGTGCGCCGAGATCGAGCCGTTATTGATGATGCGGCCGCCCCGCGGCGATTGCGCCTTCATGATCTTAATGGCTTCTTGCGTGCACAGGAACATGCCGGTCAGGTTGGTCTGCACCACCTTGATCCAGGTCTCGTAGGGCAGGTCCTCGAGCGGCACCGGCGGCGCGCCCATGCCGGCATTGTTAAACAGCACGTCGAGGCGGCCGAAGGTCGACTTCACCTTCGCGAATAGCGCCAGGATCGAGTCGCGGTCCGACACGTCCGTTTGGACCGGCAATCCCTTGTGGCCCAGCGCCTCGATCTCGCCTTTGACTGCGTTCAGCGGCTCGGCCCGCCGTCCGGCGAGCGCCACGTCGTAGCCGGCTTTCGCCAGTGCCAGCGCCGCCGCACGGCCGACGCCCGTGCCCGCACCCGTCACCACTGCGATCTTCGCGGCCATTGTCTCTCCCCGTCTTGCGCGCTTTCTGATGCCTTCCGATAGCAACAAAATCGCGCTCGCGCCATGCGGCGTGCGCCTAGGCAGTCGTCGAGAATAGAAGAGTCAGCCTGCCAGCGCGGCCGAACGCTCGGGGGTATCGCCGGCGTTCTCGCTTAGCCGCTTGCTGATTTCGGCGGCCGGCATGGCGGCCCCGAAGCGATAGCCTTGCATGAAGTGCACGCCTGCGGCGCGCAGGAACAGGTGCTGGTCGGCGGTCTCGACGCCTTCGGCGGTGACCTTCATGCCAAGGCCCCGGCCGAGGCCGACGACGGCATGCACGATGGCCGCTGCGTCGGGGGCTATTTCAATCGAATGCACGAAGCTGCGGTCGATCTTGAGTTTGTCGAACGGATAGCGGCGCAGATAGAGCAGGCTCGAATAGCCGGTGCCAAAATCGTCGAGCGCGATACGCACGCCCAGCGCCTTGAGTCGGAGCATGGCGGCCTCGGCGCTGTCGACATTGCCGAGCAGCACGCTTTCGGTCAGTTCGAGTTCGAGCCGTGTCGGATCGAAACCCGTCTCCTCGAGGATGCGCTCGACCTGATCGACGAACTCGGCGCGTCGGAACTGGAGCGGCGAGACGTTGACCGCGAGGCTGAGTTGCGGCCACGCATTCCCGTCGAGGCAGGCCTGCCGCAGGACGAAGGCGCCGAGTTCGATGATGCAGCCGGAATGCTCGGCCAGCGCAATGAATTCCGCGGGTGAAATATCGCCGCGCGTCGGATGCGTCCAGCGGCACAGCGCCTCGACGCCCATCATCTTCTCGCCGGTCTTGTCGACGATCGGCTGATAGGCGACGCGCAGGCCATTGCTGGCGATCGCGTCGCGCAGGTCGCCCTCAAGCAGCTTGCGGTTGGACAACGCGGCGTCCATCTCGGCGTCGTAGATACAGGCGCGGTTGCGGCCCTCGTTCTTGGCGCGGTAGAGCGCCATGTCGGCGTAGCGCATGATGTCGGCCGCGCCGGCGCAATTCCGATCGATGACGGCAATGCCGATCGAGGCGCCGATAGAGATGTTGTGACCGCTCACCGAATAGGGCGCAGAGATCGCTTTGATGATGCGCTGCGACAAAGTCAGCACGTGCTCGGGCTCCTCGGCGATTTGCGAGATGACCGCGAACTCATCGCCGCCTAGGCGTGCGACCAAGTCGCCGCCGCGCAAGGTGTTCGACAGCCTGAGCGTCACATTGCGGATCAACTCGTCGCCGATGTTGTGGCCAAGCGTGTCGTTGACGTCCTTGAAGTGGTCGAGGTCGATGCAGAACACCGCCGCGTTGCCGCCTCCCGTGCGCACTTCGGCGATGGTCGCCTCGAGACGCTCGCCGAAATAGATGCGGTTGGGCAAGCCGCACAGAGGATCGTGCATGGCGAGAAAGCGCAGGCGCGTCTCACCGGCGGCGATCGCGGCGGCGGTACGGCGCATGTAACGCAGCACGAAGGCGGCGAGCAGGGCGAAGCCGGCGAGTGCCACCGTGATGAAGGGTGCGACGCTGCGCACGATGTCGGAGCCGGGCCGCTTGGGCGTCCAAGCGAAGCTGGCGACGGCGCTACCGTCCGCAGCGCGAACCTGATCGACAAAATCGCCGTCGGGCGGTGCGTCGTCGCCCAATAGCCGCAGATTAGCGAGGCGGAGCTGGCCGGCGAAGGCGGCGAGCAGATTGCCATCGACGAACTTCACCGACATCGCCACGGGATGGTCCACAGCCGAATCCTGCGTCCGTGCGATGATGGAGGCCGCGATGATCGCCGGGCGGCCGAGCAAGCGGCGCAGCACCGCGACCCCGGCGTGGTTGCCCTTGGCGGCTTTATCGAGCCGCAAGCCGCCGGCGACGCCGTCTCCGCGCATGGTGGCGCGCACCGTCGCAAGATCGGATTGGACGGAGTCGAGCCATTGCGCCGGCCGGCTCTTGCTCGGGCCGACCACGTAGAGCGGCGCGCCCGCCGCGTCGAAAATAATGACTGCGTCGTTGTCGGCGACGCTGTCGAACCATGCGCCGATATGCTGTTGCGCCCAGTCGAGGTTGAAGGTGTCGCCTATGTTGTGGAC
>DATCFB010000243.1:0-8129 GCA_036509755.1 Pseudolabrys sp.
TCGCGCATCGAGCCGCCCGGCTGGATCACCGCCGTGGCGCCGGCTTCAATCGCGACCAATAATCCGTCGGCGAACGGGAAGAACGCGTCCGAGGCCACCACCGAACCCCGCGTCAGCGGCGCTTCGAGCTTCATCTCGCGCGCGGCGTCCTCTGCCTTGCGCGCGGCGATGCGCGCGGAATCGACGCGGCTCATCTGCCCGGCGCCGATGCCGACCGTGGCGAGATCCTTGGCGTAGACGATGGTGTTCGATTTGACGTGCTTGGCGACGCGAAAGGCGAAACGCAGGTCGTTCAGTTCCGCCGCGGTCGGCGCACGCTTGGTGACGGTCTTCAGCGTCATGTCATCGACCACGGCATTGTCGCGCGACTGCACCAGGAGGCCGCCTGCCACCGTCTTCGCCGTCAGGCCGCGCGCGCGCGGATCGGGCAGACCGCCGGCGAGCAGCAGCCGCAGGTTCTTCTTCGCCGCGACGATCGCGATCGCTTCGTCGGTCGCATCCGGCGCGATGATCACCTCGGTGAAGATCTCGGTGATGGCGCGCACCGCCTCCGCGTCCAGCGTGCGATTGAGCGCGACGATGCCGCCGAAGGCGGAGGTCGAGTCGCAGGCAAGCGCCTTGCGATAGGCATCGACGAGGCTCGCGCCTTCGGCGGCGCCGCACGGATTGGCGTGCTTGACGATGACGCAGGCCGCGGTACGGCGCGGATCGAACTCGGCGACGCATTCATAGGCGGCGTCCGTGTCGTTGATGTTGTTGAATGACAGCTCCTTGCCCTGCACCTGCCGCGCGCTCGACACGCCGGCGCGCGCGTCCGGCATGCGATAGAACGACGCGCTCTGGTGCGGGTTTTCGCCATAACGCAGCGGCTGGATCAATCTGCCGCCGAAAGCGCGATAGTCCGGCGCGTCCGTCTTGAGCGTCTCCGCAAACCAGTTCGAGATCGCCGCGTCATAGGCAGCGGTGCGCGCATAGGCTTTGGCGGCAAGCTCCTTGCGCAGCTCCAGCGATGTCATGCCGACGTGCTGCGCCAGTTCCGCCAGCACCTTTTGATAATCCTCCGGCTCCACCACTACCGTGACGTCGTGGTGGTTCTTGGCCGCCGCGCGGATCATCGCCGGGCCGCCGATATCGATGTTCTCGATGCAGTCGGCGTAGGTGGCGCCCTTCGCCACGGCCGTCTCGAACGGATAGAGGTTCACCACAAGAAGATCGATCGGCTTGATGCCGTGCGCCTGCATCGCCGCCGCGTGCTCCTTGTTCTCGCGGACGGCGAGCAGGCCGCCGTGCACTTTGGGATGCAGCGTCTTGACGCGCCCGTCCATCATCTCCGGAAAGCCGGTCAGGTCGGACACGTCGGCGACCTTGAGGCCCGCGTCCTTCAGCGCCTTGGCGGTGCCGCCGGTCGACACCAACTCGACGCCGAAGCCGGCGAGCGAGGTGGCGAATTCGACAAGACCGCTCTTGTCGGAGACCGAGAGCAGCGCGCGACTGATGCGGCGTGGATGGCTGGCCATGCGCAGGGAGCTAGCACAGGAAGCGGGCGGATGGGTATGCGGGTGATTGCGGGCATCGAGCGCGGCCCACAAGCTTCGGCGTCACAGCGGCAATTCCGGCTCGTCCAGCTTTTCCAGGCGGGCGCCGGGAGTCGCCGGCGGCGTGTGGCGGAAGCTCCAGCGCACCGCGGGGGCCGTGCGGGCATTGCCGTAGATCACGATCTGCACGGTCCGGCGCGGCCCCTCGCTCGTCGAGAGATAGACGCTCTCCTCGATCTGCACCGCGTCGGCCAGAGTGGCGAAAGTCCACACCTCCTTGTCAGGCAGCAGCAGGATCACGCCGCGGCCGTCCGACAGACGGCTCGCCTTGATTCCCGGGTGCAGGTGGAAGCGAACCGCGTAGTCGTCCGGCGCGCTGCCGCCGGGCTCGCCGCCCACGGCATCGGTGAACCTGTCCTCGCCATCGAGCGCGCGGCCGTCGGTAGCGAGGCGCATGGCGCGCGAATGGACGAGATTGTATTCGGCGGCGTAGCCGTCGTGCGAGGCACGCAAAGTCACCGCGCCCTCATGTTCGTCGCGCGCAATGCGAATGTCGCGCGGCCCGGCGACGATCGGGATGCCGGCGAGCAATTTACGAAATGGCGCGCTCTCGAGAAACCGGCAGGACGGCTGCTCGTTGACGGTCACCGTCGAATGCGCGGACGTTGCGCGCGCCACCTGCCGCCACGTCTCGCGATTGACCGCCGGCAATCCGCAATTGACCACGAGCCGATGCTGCATCCACGACAGTTCGAACGACAGACAGCCGGCATGCGCCTCCTGGCTCACCGCCAGCGGCGGCGGCCGTCCGGCATCCATGATCAGCGCCGTCTGCGCGGCTTCCATGCGCTGGTAACCGGAATGCGGCGCGTTCGACAGGGGCGAGCCGCGTGCGTCGTCATAGGCGAGCACGGTGGCCAGCAGATCGACCGGTGTCGGCCCCATGCCGTTGAACTGCGCGAAGTTGCCGTCGGCGTGACGGAAGAAGCGCAGCATCGGCATCATGCGGTCGATCGCGTTGTTGATTGCCTGCGGGGGCTGGAGATTGCGCGCCGAGAACAACTGCCGCAGCGGCAACAGGTCGGCGAGGATTTCGATCAGCGTGCCGGGATTGCGGCTGATGTGACCGCCATCGGGCAGGATTTGCGCGCGCAGCTCCTCGATCAATTTGCGCGCGCTGCCGCGTAGCGCGCCCGCCTGGCCCTGCATGCACAGGCTGGCATAGTTGAGCGCCATCAGCGCCTGCAGGCGCGGCAGACCCTCGCGCGAATGGCGCAGCGTGCGCCGCAGATAGCGCACCTGCCGCGACAGGCTGCGGATGAAACGGCGATAGAAGCGCGCGTCGGCGTCCTGCAGCACGAAAGGCGCCTGGCTCAGCCAGCACAGGACCCGGCGCGAGAGGATGTCGTTGCGCCAGCCGAGCGGATGCCACTTGCCTTGGATGCTGATCCAGTCGTCGATGAGCGCTCGCGCATTGGCGCGCGTGATCGCCGAGTCGGCGGCGCGCAGATGGCGCAGCCAGGAGAAGCTCAGCAAGATCACCGCCCATTCGTCCGATGGTGGCATCATCTCGAAGGGCGAACGGCGATCGCAGATCACCACCTTGCCGGCGAAGGCGAAGCGGCCGGCATAGATCTCACTGGCGCGGGTGGCGTCGGCGGTCCGCAGATCCTGCGGTGCGATCAGCAGTCGGTCGGTTTTGCCGGAGCCGTGATACCAGCGCAGCAGCGGATGGGTGGCGACGCGCGCCAGCAGGCTGCGGAAGGCGCGGCGCCCGATCAACGCGGAGAGGCCCAGCCGCTCCGCCACCGTGACCCGCATCATGAGATTATCCGTCCCCCCGCGCGGCGGCCTGATTCGCGTGATCGATCACGATAGCGAAGGGCGGTTGAAGGTCCAAATCACGAGGCCGAGCCGCAACTTAGGCAGTACGGACCAGCCTTGCGGCGAAGAAGCCGTCGAGTCCACCCCAGCGTGGATCGGGGTCGGGCAGCATCTGCGGCAGCGTGCGCAGGTCGCCTGCCGCCGACAGAAACTCGGCGTGATCGAACACGTCGGCGGCGCTGAGCGGTTCGCGGACGACCAGCGGATTGCGGGCCAGCAGCGCCGTCACCTGCGTCTCGCCTTCCTCCGGCTCCAACGAGCACACGCAGTAGACGATGCGGCCGCCGGGCTTGACCAAGGTCACCGCTCGATCGAGCAGCCGCTGTTGCAATGACGTGAGCTGACCGAGGTCGGCTTCGCCCTTGAGCCAAGGCACGTCGGGATGGCGGCGGATCGTGCCGGTGGCCGAGCACGGCGCATCGACGAGCACCGCATCGAACGGACCGGCCTGCCATTCCAGCACGTCGACGGCATGCGTATCGGCCGCAAGTCCCAGGCGCGCCAAATTCTCTGTGAGACGCGCAATGCGTGCCGGCGAGCGATCGACCGCGGTCACCTGCGCGCCGGCGACGCAAAGCTGGGCGGTCTTGCCGCCCGGCGCCGCGCAAATATCGGCCACGCTCAGCCCGCGCACGTCACCGAGCAGCCGTACCGGGATCGACGCCGCGGCGTCCTGCACCCACCAGACGCCTTCGGTAAAACCGGGCAACAGTGACACCGCGCCATGCGCAATGGTGCGTGCGGTGCCGGTCGGCAGAACGCGCCCGCGCAACCGCTCGGCCCAATGCGACGCGTCCTGCTTGAGGCTGACGTCGAGCGCCGGCTCGTGCCCGTTGGCTTCCGCGATGGCGCGCGCAGTCTCTGCGCCATAGGCGCGGGTCCAGCGCGCCATGAGCCAGTCCGGCGTGTCGCGCGTCGCGGGTTCGGCGATAATCGCGTCACGGTTCTGCGCCACCCGGCGCAGCACGGCGTTGACGAGTCCGGCATAACGCGCGCCGCGGCGGTCGGCCTGCGCCAGACGCACGGAGAGATCGACGGCGGCGTGGTCCGGCACGTCGAGACACAGAATTTGCGCCGCGCCGACGAGCAGGATGGTCTCGACGCGCGGCGCGTCGGCAGGAAAGCCCTTGTCGAGAAAACCGACGACCGCATGACGCAGCGTGCCGAGCCGGCGCAGCACGGTCGCGGTCAGCCGCCGCATCAGGGCGCGGTCTCGATCGGCCAATGTCGGAAGCCCGATATGAGCGTTGCGGCCCGAGAGCTGTTCGTCCAAAGGCACCCGGCGCCGCAAAACGCCGTCGACAATGTCGGCGGCGATTTTTCGCGCGGCGAGGCCGGGAACTTCCGGCTGGGGAGATGTGCGCGGACGCGCCATGGACCTCGTCTGGACACGAAATGTGTCGAGGTCGCGAAGACTACCCGGAAAAAGCCCCGATTTCACAGAAATCGGTGCGAGCTACCGAAGAACGATCACTTCGGTGCCAATTCCGGCGCGGCCATACAGATCGAGCACGTCCTCGTTATGCATGCGGATGCAGCCGTGGGAGACGAAGCCGCCGACCGAGGACGGATTGTTGGTGCCGTGGATAGCGTAGTTGCCGCGGTCGAGACCGAGCACCGCGGCGCCCATCGGGTTGCGCGGTGAACCGCCCGCGATCACCGGACCGTAGCCGCCGCCGGCGATCTCCGGCGGAGCCTGCCAGGCCGGGCGCAGGCGCTTGAGCGCCACGTGGGCGCGGCCGTGCCAGGCCATCCCCGCTTTGCCCACGCCGACCGGGTAGCGGATGGCGCGGCCGGCCCCGAGCGCGAAGAAAAGCTGGCGCGCGCCGGTCATGATGACGATGTCGCCTGCCCGGTAGCCCGGCGGAAACGGCACGACGTCGCGCGCCTGCGCGGCGCTCGCCGCGATCAGCGCAACGAGCAAGCCCAGTGCGAGAGACAGGCGGCGTGCACGGGTCATCGCTCGACAATCACCGGCGTGCCGACGCCGACCATGCTGTAGAGCTTGCGGATGTCGGCGTTATACATGCGGATGCAGCCATGCGAGACGAAGCGGCCGACCGATTGCGGCCGGTTGGTGCCGTGGATGGCGTAGGTGCCGTCGCCGAGCGTCAGCGCGAAGTCGCCCATCGGGTTGTTCGGCGCGCCGCCGGGGATGACCGCCGGCAGCCGCGGATTCTCGCGGCGAATGTCGGCGGGCGGCGACCAGGCGGGCCGCACGTATTTACCGGAGATGCGCGCGGCGCCGGACCAGGCCTGTCCGGCCTTGCCGACACCGACCGGAAAGCGCAGCGCGCTGCCGCCGTCGAGCACGAAATAGAGGCTGCGCGCGGACGTCTTCACCACCACCGTTCCCGGCGCGAAGCCGGACAGCGGCACGATATCGTGCGTCGATGCGCGCGCCGCCGCGACGACGAAAGCCCACGTCAAGACAATGAAAACGAACAGCGCCGTTCGCCGCAGTACCAGAGTCATTCCCGCACGCCCCGCATGGCCGGATGCGCATGAGAATAATCGAGGGAGCGCGCCGGTCAGGCGAAAGCTGCCGGTAACGTAAACGCCGATAGACCATTTGCCGCACGGTATTCAGGACGGGGCCGGAGCCTGCGGCTACGCCCCAGCCTTTGCCGCCGTCTTCTTGTTCTGGCGATTGTTGACGAGGTCGTCGACCACCGCCGGATCGGCCAATGTCGTCGTGTCGCCGAGATTGCCGAAGTCGTCTTCCGCGATCTTGCGCAGGATGCGGCGCATGATCTTGCCCGAACGCGTCTTCGGCAGGCCGGGCGAGAACTGGATGAGATCGGGCGAGGCGAAGGGGCCGATCTCCTTGCGCACCCATTGCACCAGCTCCTTGCGCAGGTCGTCGCCCGGCTTCTCGCCGGCCATCAGGGTGACGTAGGCGTAGATGCCCTGCCCCTTGATGTCGTGCGGATAGCCGACGACGGCGGCCTCCGACACTTTCGGATGCGCCACCAGCGCACTCTCGACTTCCGCCGTACCCATGCGGTGGCCGGCGACGTTAATCACGTCGTCGACGCGGCCGGTGATCCAGTAGAAGCCGTCCTCGTCCCGGCGGCAGCCATCGCCGGTGAAGTACTTGCCCGGATAAGCCTTGAAATACGTCTCGATGAAACGCTGATGATCGCCATACACGGTGCGCATCTGCCCCGGCCAGGATTCGGCGATGCACAGATTGCCGCTGGTGGCGCCGGCCATCACCTTGCCGTCGGCGTCGACGATCTCCGGCACGATGCCGAAGAACGGCCGCGTCGCCGATCCGGGCTTCAATTTGGTCGCGCCCGGCAGCGGCGTGATCAGGATGCCGCCGGTCTCGGTCTGCCACCAGGTGTCGACGATCGGGCAGCGGCCCTCGCCGACCACGTGGTAGTACCACTCCCACGCCTCCGGATTGATCGGCTCGCCGACCGACCCCAACAGCCGCAGCGACTTGCGCGACGTCTTCTTCACCGGCGCGTCGCCACCCTGCATCAGCGCGCGGATCGCAGTCGGCGCGGTGTAGAGGATGTTGACCTTGTGCTTGTCGCACACCTCCCAAAACCGCGACGAGGTCGGATAGTTCGGCACGCCTTCGAACATCAGCGAAATGGCGCCGTTCGAAAGCGGACCGTACACGATGTAGCTGTGGCCGGTGACCCAGCCGACATCGGCTGTGCACCAATAAATGTCGCCGTCGTGGTAATCGAACACGTATTGATGCGTCATCGACGTGTAGACGAGATAGCCACCGGTCGTGTGCATCGCGCCCTTCGGCTTGCCGGTCGAGCCTGACGTGTAGAGGATGAACAGCGGGTCCTCCGCGCTCATCTCCTCGCACGGGCAATCGGCCGGAACGGTCTTGGCGATCTCGTCGTAATAGACGTCACGGCCCGCCTTCATCTTCACCGGCGCGTTGGTGCGCTTGACGACGATCACCGAGGTGACGCCGCCGGCCTTGTCGCAGGCCGCGTCGACGTTCTCCTTCAGCGCAATTTTGCGGCCGCCGCGCACGCCTTCATCGGCCGTGATGACGATGGGCGACTTGCAGTCCTCGATCCGGCCGGCGATCGAGTCGGGCGAGAAGCCGCCGAACACCACCGAATGCACGGCACCGATGCGGGCGCAGGCGAGCATGGCGACCGCCGCCTCGAGGATCATCGGCATGTAGATGGTGACGCGGTCGCCTTTCTTGACGCCGCGCGCCTTCAACACATTGGCGAAACGGCAGACCTCGGCGTGGAGCTGCTTGTAGGTGAGCGTCTTGTCGTCCTTCGGATCGTCGCCTTCCCAGATGAGCGCGGTCTGGTCGCCGCGCTTGGCCAGATGGCGGTCGACGCAGTTGAAGCATGCGTTGAGCGTGCCGTCCTCGAACCACTTGATCGACACGTTGTTCGGATCGAAGGAGGCGTTCTTCGCCTTGCTGAATGGCTTGATCCAGTCGACGCGCTTGGCCTGCTCCGCCCAGAATCCGTTCGGATCCTTGATCGAGCGCGCGTACATCTCCTGGTACTTGGCGTCGTCGACGAAAGCGCGCTTCTCCCACTCGGCGGGCACGGCGTAGGTTTTATCGGACATCGCTGATCCTCCGAGATCCCGAGGTTAAGGTCCCCGGGTACAAATTGAAGACGTCTGCGCCATTATGCGCCGGGGCTCCGCGACCGGACAAGGCGCGCCGCGTCGCACTTTGGCAGGGGGCAGATCACGACGTTATCC
>DATCFB010000244.1:0-5282 GCA_036509755.1 Pseudolabrys sp.
GTGCGGCCGGTGCGCAGATAGCGCGCCTCCTGATAGGCCTTGAACGCGGCCGGAAGATCGTCCGGCGAGGCGGCGACCTTGTCGGCGAGCACGGCCGCGTCTTCGCTCGCCATGCACGCGCCCTGCGCAAGATATTGCAGCATCGGATGGGCGGCGTCGCCGAGCAGCGTGACGTTGCCATCGGTCCAGTTCTTTACCGGCTCGCGGTCGCACAGCACCCACATGCGCCAGGTGTCGATGCGCTCGAGCATGCGCAGCACCTCCGGCACCTGCATCTTGAAGTGCTGCCACATCACGTCCTTGGAGCCCTCGGCGTTCCAGCCTTCCTCGTAATGGTCCGAATGGAAGACGGCGACGAGGTTGTAGAGTTCGCCGCGCCGCAGGGGGTAATGCACGAAATGGGTGCGCGGCCCGGCCCACAGGATCACGTCCGGTCGCCACAGGTCGGGCGGAACGTCCTCCTTCTTGAGGACGGCGCGATAGGCGATATGGCCCGATACGCGTGGCTTGCCGTCGCCGACGATGCGCTCGCGGATGTTCGACCACATGCCGTCGCAGCCGATCAGCGCCCGTCCGCGCACGGTCTCGCCATTGTTCAGCGTGACGGTGACGTGGTCGGCATGGTCGGCGAAGTCGTCGACGCGGCGGCTGGTCTCGAGCTGGATCAGATTGCTGTCCTCGCACGCCTTCAGGAAGGTGGCATGGATGTCGGCGCGGTGCGTGACCGCGTAAGGCTGACCGAAATGCTTGCTGAATTCGTCGCCGAGCGGGATGCGGGTGATGAGCTTGCCCGTCAGCGCGTCGCGCATTTCCTGCGCCGGCGGGCGATGCGCGTTGGCCAGCACTTCGTCCTTAAGGCCGACCTTGTCGAGCACCCGGAAGATGTTCGGCCCGAGTTGGATGCCGGCGCCGACCTCCTTGAACTCCGCCGACTGCTCGAACAGTCGTACCGGAAAGCCCTGATGCGCCAGGCAATAGGCGGCGATCAGGCCGCCAATGCCGCCACCGGAGATGAGGATGGGTTCGGAGGCGCGCGCCATGGGTTGGTCCCCTGTTCTTGGGCTTGGTTTCGCGAGCAACCATAATGGCTGACGCCGCGCCGGGTAAAGCGGGGTGGGGACACCCAAATGCATAGCGGCCCGCCGGGTGAACCGGACGGGCCGCTGAAGTCCTTGAACCCGTGCGCGCTGCTACTTGGCGAGCTGGCCGCGGATTTCGCCGGCTTTGTTGGCTGCGGTGTGGACATTTACGTACCACTCGCCGGACATCAGTTGCTGCGCCTGTGCGTCGGTGAGCGTTGCCGACCCTTCGAACGGGCTCTTGGCGGCGCCGCCCGCGAAGATCGGGATGACGACGCCGGCGTTTTTGCCCATCGGAGCCGGGCCGTGGAAATGCGCCGCAGTCGCTGGACCGGTGAGGTTGGAATAGGTGCCCTTCCACGAGAGCTTCTTGGAGGCGGTGTCGTAGGCCGCGGTGACCTCGCCCTTACCCTGGCTTTTAGTCGGGGGCACCTCGCCGGCGGCGGTCATCTGCGTCTTGAAGTTGACCGTCTCGGCGAATGCAGGCGCAGCAAATGAGAACGCGGCAACGCAGGCGATCGCGAGCGCCGGCCGCACGAACGACATCGTCATGGTGGCTCCTCCCTAGGGTGAAATAGTCAGGCGTACTCTACCACCAGCAAACACCGGCGTCCGGCCCGCTATTCCTCAGGCGGCCGAAGTCTGGTTATCGAGGTTGATGACGGTCGAGGAGATTTCGCCGCAGCTCTCGCACTCCCAAGTGTGACGGATCTTGCCACCCTCGAAGAATTCCGAGGACACGGGCGCGACCATCCAGTCATCGCAATGCGGGCAACGCGCAGGCGCTGCAAACGCGCGAAGGGCGGCAAGCTTGGCGGTCTCGAACACGAACTGCATGGGTTCTGCCTCCTCTTGTCGTCGCAGGTCGAACGCGTCGATGTTCTCATCATTCCGCGTGCGCGATCATGAGTAGAGGCGCATTTTGGCGGCTCCGAGACCGTGAGGTGAAACCTTGGTGACTGGATGACAAACATTCGAGGACAAAGTGAGATAAGATGTGCACCGCAGCAAAGTCCCGAATGCTGCGATCGCCGAGTCATTTCATCGTGTTAGCGGGTGGAGGGGTGTGCGGCGCGGGCGGCGCCAATTGCCAAGCCGCAATAACTATCAAGGCAGGATCGAGGCACGGAGCGCCGGCTCGCGGCGACCTGACTCGATTTTATCCGGATGATTACCCCCGCCCTTGCAGTCATGCGACTCGCATCGCCAGTCTTGACGGACGGAGCGGCGTCCGTGACGCTCGCCGGTCCTGTTAGATGGGGTTCTGTCAGACAATGCCTATCAATGCCGCGCGCCTGTTGGCCGACCTGCGCGCTCTCGCCAAAATCGGCCAATTCGAAACCGGCGTCCACCGGCCGGCCTTCAGCCGCGACGACATGGCGGCCCGCGCCTGGACGCGCGACAAATTGCGCGAGATCGGCCTGGACGCGGACATCGACGCCGTCGGCAATGTCTATGGCCGCATGAAGGGTGTCGAGCGGGCCGTGCTGGTCGGCTCGCACACGGACACGGTGCCCTATGGCGGTTGGCTCGATGGTGCTCTTGGCGTGGCGTATGCGATCGAGATCGCGCGCTGCATTTCAGAGCGCGGCGCGCAGGGCACCGGAGTCGACGTCGTGTCGTTCCAGGACGAGGAGGGCACCTTTCTCGGCTTCGTCGGCTCCTGCCTGTTCTGCGGCGAGGATGTCAGCGCGGCGGTCGCTGCGGCCAAGAATAAGGATGGCAAGACGCTGACGCAGGCGATGGCGGACGCCGGCCTGTCGGGCCGAGTGACGCCGCAGCTCGATCGCCGTCGGCACCGCGCCTATTTCGAAGCGCACATCGAGCAGGGCCCGCGGCTCGAAAAGGGAAAGGTCGATATCGGCGCGGTCACGGCGATCGTCGGCATCAAGACGCTCCGCCTCAAATTCCACGGCGAAGCCAACCATGCCGGCACGACGCCGATGGAGATGCGGCGCGATGCCGGCGCCGCGGCCATGCGCTTCGGCGTTGAGCTCAGTGAGCGCATCCGGCAGCTCGGCAGCGCCGATCTCGTGTGGAATATCGGCAGTCTGCGGTTCGAGCCGGGCGTCGCCAACATCGTGCCCAATCTCGCCGAACTGGTCGTGCAGGTGCGCGACGTCTCTGCCGACGTGCTTGCCAAGATGGAGCCGATCATCCGCGACACCGCGCGCGAATGCGCCGACCGATTCAAGGCCACGATCGACGTCGAGCCGATGCTCGACATAAAGCCCGCAGTGATGGCGCCGGCGCTGGTCGATCTCATCCGCAAGTCGGCCGTCGATCTGGGCGCCTCGAGCGTCGCACTGCCGAGCGGCGCCGGCCACGATGCGCAGGTGCTGTCCCGCTACGTTCCGTCGGTGATGCTGTTCGTGCCGAGCATCAGCGGGCGCAGCCATCACATTTCAGAGAACACCGGCGATGCCGATATCGTGCGCGGCGCTCAAGTGCTATTGCGCACAGTCGAGCGCTTCATCGCGGAGGAATGAGCGGTCTCAATTCCGGTAGACGACCGGTTTGTCGCGCTTGATCGAGCCGGTTGCGAAGAAGCGGTCGACCGCGCCGGCACAGGCCGCCGTCAATTCGCTGCGTTTCTCGCGCATGCATTGCGCGACTCTGTCGACGTGCGGAATCTGCTTGGAGCAGAGCTTAAAAACGTCGTTCATGCAATTCTTCGCCTCGGCGGCCGTATAGGCGGACGCAGGATTGGACGCGGCGGCAACGACAGCGAATACGGCGAGGGACGCAAGGCGCATCATCGGTTCCAGTTCAGGCGCGGCGGACCGATGCATTGTCGATGCGGCGTGGCGGATTCGCCAAGCGCGGCGCAGAAGTTCCCCCGTGTTTTCAACCGAATCATTGTGGCACGCCACAATCTGGTCAGCGCCTTGGCACGAGGCGGCCGGCAAAACTGCGAATGTGGCGGAAGGCGTCCCACAACGCCGGGTTCTGCTTGATGAGGCGCTTGAGCCGTGCCCTGGCGGCTGTCGGCGCGCACAACACGACGCCACGCGCGGTCGCTGCAGAGAGATGGTCGTAAAGCGGCATGACCCCGTCGCACCAATCGCGCTTATAGGGCTCGTCGCCGATTGTGAAGTCGTAGGTCGTGAAGCCGCGCTTGATGGCGTTGCGCAACAGATCGTGCAGGTGCGCCGCGCCGGGCCCGAAACGTGACGCTTCGCCGTCGTCGTGACTCGCCTGGAGATGATAGTAAGTGTCGCGGAAGGTCAGGCCGAGATTGACCGCGACCGGGCGGTCGCCACAATCGAGACGGCTGAGATGCGTCAGGTGACGCGCCTTCGGGTCAGTGAACAGCGCGCGATAGAAATCGAGATTGCCGGCCCGCGCGAAGATGTTCGATACGCCCATGCGTGCGAATGAGCGCGATTTCTGCTCCACCAAGACGTCGAGCGTGGCGAGGACCTCGTCCTTGCCATGAGGTTCGACGAAGGCGACGGCGCCGTGCTCGGCGAGCTTCTTGCGCTTGCCACGGTCGCGGCTGCGCGTGGCCGACGAGCGCTTGGCGGCGTAGAACGCCTCCCAAGTGGCGGCGAGCGGCGTCGCATATGCGCCGCTCGGATTGAGTGAGACGCCGAGCGCGATGAGCGGATTGGCCTGACCGCCAATAACGGAAGGCATCTTCTCGAGCCGTACGATGTCGTATTGCAGACGAGGGTGAGCCCGTATGGCTGCCTCGATGCGGCGCCACAGCGCGCCGAATTCGGCCGCGGGGACGGCATTCGTGAAGTCCGCCGCAAGTAGCGGGCCGTTGTAGTCGCAGAGCTCTGAGCCGAGGAAGACGAGTTCGCGCCCGAATGGCATCGGCCGCGTCGCCAACGGCAGGATGAACTGGAGGCTGCCGTCGCCGGTTCGCCCCGTCACGATGGCCGGGTGCACGTCGGTGCGGGCGCCGACATGGCGCTGCCAGGCGTCGAGCCATTCGAAAGTCTGGAAGGCGGTGCAGTCGCCGTTTTGCGTCAGGGCGCGCCAGTCACGCTCCACCGCGGCGAGATCGTCATGGACGGAGAGTTCGATCGGCGCGCGCAAGGCCGCGGCGTCCGCCGGCGCAGGCGTGGCGGCGGCGAGAAGCATCTCGCCATGGGCGTTCAGGTCAGCGGTGATCGCCCGGGGCATCGGCTTGCCATGACACAGAGTGAAGCGCTTTGCGGCAATTTAAGCGACAGATTGCCACGGCCCCGTAAA
>DATCFB010000245.1:0-29264 GCA_036509755.1 Pseudolabrys sp.
TCCGCTCATGGAATGCGAGATCGCATTTCTGCTGGGTCGCGATTTGCCGGCGCGCCAGGCGCCCTACGAGCGTGCGGAAGTCGCCGAGGCGGTCGAGGCTCTGGTGCCGGCGATCGAGATTGCCGACTGCCGTTGGCCGGCGGACGCGCCCGATCTTCTCAAGCTTGCCGACGACATGGGCAACGGCGCCTTCGTCGCCGGCACGCCGGTCCGCGACTGGCGCAGTATCGAACTGCGCGGCCGCGACGTCGTGCTGTCGCTGAATGGACAGGAAATCGCCCGCGGACCCTGCGCTAAGGTGCTCGGCAATCCGCTGATGGGCCTCGTCGGCCTCGCCAACGCGCAGCCGCTGCCTGCGGGCGGCCTGAACCGCGGTCAAATCGTCACCACCGGCACCTGCATCACGCCGATCGCGATCAAAGCGGGCGATTACATTGCCGATTTCGGGATGTTAGGGCGCGTGGCGCTGGCGGTCGGCTAGAACTTCCCCTCGCGCTTTTCCTGGAAGGCCTTGATGCCTTCGACGCGCGCGTTGTCCGACATGCAGATCGTGTGCAGCTCATTCTCGTAGCGCAGACCCTGATCGAGCGACATGGATTGCGCGGCGCGCACGCCGGCCTTCACCGCCTGCGTCGCGACCGGGCTGAAGGATGCAATCTTCTTCGCGACTTCGCCGACCCGCGCTTCGACCGCGGCATCGTCCACGACTTCCTCGATGAGACCGATACGCAGCGCCGTCTCGGCGTCGACCGGATCGCCGGTGAGCAGCATGCGCATCGCCTGGCCGATGCCGACAAGCCGCGGCAGCATCTGCGAAGCGCCGCCGCCACCGATCCAGCCGCGGGTCACCTCCGGCCCGCCGATCTTGGCGCTGCGTCCCGCGATGCGGATATCGGCGGCGATCGCGATCTCCATGCCCCCGCCGAGCACCCAGCCCTTCAGGCCGGCGATGACTGGCTTTTTGATGTCGCGCACCAGCGCGGCATATTCGATGCGGTCGCGGAAGGCCATGACGTCGGTCAAGTCGGCGAGCACGTTGAGGTCGCTACCGGCGGAGAAGGCGCGCTCGCCCGCGCCCATGATCGTAGCGACGCGCACATCCCGGTCGTCGTCGATCGCGCGGCAGACGCGCTGGAGATCGCGCACCATCTCGGGCGTGATCGCGTTCATCTTTTCGGGACGGTCGATGACGATGCGGGCGACGCCGTCCGCCGCATCGAGTGCGATACGACCGCTCATGATTTACCCTTTGCCTTCCCGCCTGCGCGGCGCTCGACCTCCTGGAGCATCGCGGCGACGTCGAGGCCGGTGCCGAAACGCTCGACGAGGCTCGCGAACATGCCTTCGACGCACTCGAGCAAGGTGAAGCTGAGCCCGTTTTTGGTCGCCCAGGCCTGCGCGGTGCGCAGATCCTTGAGCTCGTATTCGGCGGGACCGCCGGGCACGAAATTGCGTTCGACCATGCGCTGACCGTGAAGGTCGAGGATCTTGGAATCGGCGAAGCCGCCCATCAGCGCCTTGCGCACGGCGGCTGGATCGGCGCCGCCCTGCGTGGCGAAGTGCATGGCTTCGGCCACCGCCGCCATCGTTGCGCCGACGATGATCTGGTTGGCGAGCTTGGTCATCTGCCCCGTGCCGGCCGGGCCGATGCGCGTGACGCGGCCCATCGCGGCAAAGACGTCGGCAAGATCCTTGACCAAATCGGCGTCGCCACCGGCCATGATCGCCAGCGTGCCGTCGCGCGCGCCCGGCTCGCCGCCGGACACCGGTGCATCGATGTAGCCGACGCCGTGCGCGGCACACCGCGCCGCCTGCGTCTGACAGGTCTCAACCGGAATCGAGCTCATGACGATGATCGTCGATCCTTTGCGCATCGCCTCCGCCGGCACGCAGCCGCTCGCGTCCGGCGTAAACACAACCTTCTCGACCACCGGCCCATTGCTGAGCATCACGATCACGACGTCGGCCCTTTCGCAAGCTGCGGACGGCGTAGCGGCAACGCTTACACCGGACTGCGTCAGCGTCTCCGCCTTGGCGCGGTCGCGGTTCCACGCCGTCGTGACAAAGCCCGCTTGCGCCAGACGGCGCGCCATATGCGAGCCGATGATGCCCGTGCCGAGGAGCGCGATGTTGCGGGACTGGGTCATGGTGTCAGCTTGCAACCGCCTTCTTGACCGAAGCGAGCTGCTTGAACTCCGGCGACTTCTTATAGTGCGCGTCGAGTGGGTAGCAGCCGGAAACGATGCTGTTGCGCGGCGCCGTGGTGCAGTCGCTGAAGGTGCGGCAATAGCGCTTCTTTTGCGGCGGGCGGCCCTGAAGGATGTCGAGTGGCAGTTCGGGATAGGCAAGCACCATGCGTCCCAAGCCGACGAGATCGACCCAGCCGCGGTTCACTGCCGCCTGCGCCACGTTCGGGAAGAACTCCTGCAAATAGGTGTAGCCACTGCCCATCAGACAGAAATCCGGAAACGCCTTCTTCAATTCGCGCACGACTTGGAGCTGCCGCATGACGCCAACGAATGGGTCTTCCGGCGGATGATAGCCGTCGGACGGCGGGTAGAGTGCCGGGCGGATGATGTGCGGATTGTAATACGGGCTGCCGGCGGTGATGTTGACGAAGCGGATGCCGAGACCGCGCAGGATCTCGAAGAAGGCTTTGGTTTCGGTGAGATCGTATTCGAGTGGATTCTCGGAGTCGGCGCCGAAGGCGTAGCGATATGGGATCGGGTGCTCTTCCGGGATGCCCGGGCCGAGCGCGCCCGGTGCAGACCGCGCCGGATCGGGCTTGAACGGCACGGAGTCAATTGCCGACAGCCGCACGCCGATCTTCAGGCCAGGCGCCTCGGCGCGGACTCCAGCGGTCACCTCGCGCACGAAGCGCGTGCGATTCTCGAGGCTGCCGCCGTAAGGACCGGTGCGATCGACCGCGCTCAGGAACTCATGCGCCAGGTAGCCGTGGCAGTGCTTGATATCGACGAAGTCGAAGCCGCATTGCTGCGCGCGCTTGGCGGCGACGACGAAATCCTCGATCAGCCGCTTGATCTCGTCGTCGCTGATCACCGGCCGGTCGTTCGGATAGCCAAACTTGCGGTCGAGCAGTGGGTGACGGTAGGCGATGATTGACTCGAACTTGGTGTTGTCGTTCGGCTTGCAGAAGCGTCCGGAATGCGTGAGTTGTAGGCCGATGACGACGTTCTCCTCGCCGGTCGCCTCCTTGTGCGCGGCGATGACGCTCTCGCGCATCGTGGCAATGTCGCCCATCGAGTGCTCGGCGATGACGAGCTGCTTCGGATTGGCACGGCCGTCCGGCCGCACCGCGCAGGCCTCGCCGCCCCACACGAGTTTGGCGCCGGACAGTCCGAAGCGGCGCCAGCGCCGCTTGGTGTTCTCCGACGGGCGGCCATCGCGCTCGCAGTCCCAGCCCTCCATCGGATGCACCGCGAGACGGTGGCCGATCTTCATGCCGTCGATTTCGACCGGTGCGCCAAGCGGCGACTGCGGACCGTGCGCGACGATGTCGTCGCACGGAATATCGAGTCCCAGCGAAGCGATGTAATTGCGGAATCCGGTGACGCCATCGAGCGAACCGGCCTTGGGATAGTCACCGAATTTCATTCGCTCCTCCGAACTTAGCTTTTGGCCGGCGCTTCAGCGCGCCGAGACGTAAGACTTGATGACGTCGATGCAGTGCTGGCGGCGCTCGTTGCGCTCGTCTTCACTGAGAAGCTGCCGGCCGAACGCGACCGACAACGTTGCAGCGTTGGAGAAATAGAAATAGCCGAGCGCCGAGATCGACAGATAGAGATGCAGCGGGTCGAGACCCTTGCGGATCACACCCTTCGTTTCGCCGGCGGCGAGCACGCGGCGGATAACGTCGACCAAGGAGGTCTGCATGTCGCGCAGCTTGCGCGACTTCTTCAGGAACTTGGCGCCGGACAGATTTTCGCCGGCGAGGAGCGAGATGATACTCTGGTGCGCGGTGTAGTAGTCGAACTTGAATTCGACCAGGGTTTTGATGGCGTCGAGCGGCTCGAGGTCGGCGAGATTGAGATCGCGTTCCTTCTCGCGCATGCCGCCATAGGCGCGCTCCAGCACGGCGAGATAGAGATCATCCTTCGAGCCGAAATAATAATAGAGCATGCGCTTGTTGGCGCCGGCCTGCTCGGCGATGACATCGACGCGTGCGCCGGCAAGGCCCTTGCTGGCGAATTCGGCCTCTGCCGCGGCGAGAATGGCTTGCTGCGTGCGCTCGGCGTCGCGCACCGGCTCAAGCCGCGTCTTGGCCTTGGCCGGAGTGCCCGCCCGTTTCGGCTTCGGAGTGACCGCCAGCGACATCAATGAGCCTCCGTGCTGTCGAGCCGGGCCAGCCGTTCGGATCGAATCGGCCGCCGGTTCGCGGCGATTATATCGGCGAGGCCGAAGGGTTCGGGGCGGAAAATGCGGGCGTCCATCTCCTTCAGAGAAGGCGAAATATCGGGCTTGAATTGCATCTGCGCCACGATGTCGCGCTCGAGGTCCACCCCCGGCGCGATCTCGATGAGTTCGAGGCGGCCGGCGCCGTTGCGAGCAAAAACAGCGCGCTCGGTGACGTAGAGCGCACGGTGGCGGTTGCTGGCGGCGAGCGCGCCGGAATAGGTCACCTGTTCGACCGTGGTGACAAACTTCTTCTCGGCGCCTTCGTTGCGGATTTCAGTGCGTCCGTTCGGCCAGATGACGTCGAGTCCGCCGGCAGTAAAGGTGCCAGAGAAGATCATCGTCTTGGCGTTCTGGCTGATGTTGATGAACCCGCCCGGGCCGACGATGCGGCCGCCGAAGCGGCTGACATTGACGTTGCAACTTTGGTCGACCTCGGCAAAGGACAGAAAGGCCAGGTCGAGGCCGCCGCCGTCATAGAAGTCGAACTGATAGGGCTGGTCGACCATCGCCTGGTAATTGCGCGCTGCGCCGGGCTCGTTGCCGGTCGCCGGCGCGCCGCCGATGAGGCCCTGCTCGTTGGTCAGCACGACGGCGTCGAGTGACTTTTCCTCGGCGGCGATCGAAGCGATGCCGGTCGAAATACCGGAGCCGAGATTGCAGATGGCGCCGGAGAAAAGCTCCAGCGCGGCACGGCGCGCCACCACCTTGCGCACCGAGAAGGGCAGCGCGGCGATACTGGTCAGCGGCACCTTCATCTCGCCGGCATAGGCCGGATCGTGCACGGTGAAGAAGGTCTGCGTCTGCCCGGGATCGACCACGATCAGGTCGACCAGCATGCCGGGCACCTTGACCTGCTTCGGCGGCAGGGTGCCGCGCAGCGCCATGCGCTTGACCTGCGCGACGACGAGGCCGCCGGCGCGCCGCGCCGCCTGCGCCATCGAGATCATCTCGCCGAAGACAGCCTCATGCTCCATGGTGATGTTGCCGTCCTCGTCCGCGGTGGTGCCGCGGATGAGCGCGATGTCGACATGGATCGGCTTGAACAACAGGTATTCCTTGCCGCCGACGGCGATCAGTTCGACCAGGTCTTCCTTGGCCTTCTCGCTCTGCTTACCGCCTCCGTGGCGTGGATCGATGAACGTGTGCAGGCCGACATGCGTAACGAGGCCGGGGCGGCCGGCTGCCATCTCGCGGGTCAATTGCGACAAGCAGCCTTGCGGCAAAGTATAGGCCTCGATCTCGTTCGCCGCCGCCATGCGCTCGACCGGCGGAGAATCGACGAGCGTGCCGCAGACGACGCGCTTCAAGAGGCCGGGCTGCGCGAGATGGCCGATGCCGCGCTCGGCGCGGTCGCCGAGGCCGACGGGATGCACGGTGGTGAGATTGCGTGGCTCGCCTTCGGCCTTGAAGCGCTTGCCGATCGCGCCGATCAGCGTGTCGGGCACGGCGTGGCCGGCGCCGGAGCCGCCGATCAGCAGCGTGTCGCCGGTGGCGACCAGCTCAGCGAATTGATCGGCGGTGACAATGCGGGGCGCCATGGTCAGGCCGCGACGCCGCAGGTGCGCATCACGTCGTTGAGGCGCGCGGCGGCGAGATCGGGATCGTGGATGAGCCCGGCGGCGTCGGCGAGCTTGAACGCCTCGACGAGATGCAGGAGCGAACGCGCGCTCTGCTGGCCACCGACCATCACGAAATGCTTCTGATGGCCGTTGAGATAGGCAAGGAAAACGACGCCGGTCTTGTAGAACTGGGTCGGCGCCTTGAAGATGTGGCGCGACAGCGGCACCGTCGGCTCGAAGATTTTCCAGTAGGCGTCGAGGTCGCCGCGCGCGTGCGCAGCGAGTGCGGCCGAGGCGGCCGGCGCGATGACGTCGAAGATGCCGAGAAGCGCGTGCGAATAGCCTTGCTCGTCGCCGGCGATCAGCTCGGCGAAATTGAAATCATCGCCGGTATAGGTTCGCACGCCCTGCGGCAGCTTGCGGCGCAGGCGCACTTCCTTATCCTTGTCGAGCAGCGACAGCTTGATGCCGTCAACCTTGGCGGCGTGGTCGCCGACGATGTCGATGCAGACATCCATCGCCGCGATGTGGTCGGCGTGGCCCCAATAGCCTTTCAGCGCCGGGTCGAACATCTCGCCCAGCCAGTGGATGATCAGCGGCTCGCGCACCTGCGAGAGGATGCGGCCGTAAACCTTCGCATAGTCGTCGGGCGACTTCGCCGCGACGACGAGCGCGCGCGAGGCCATCAGCACGATGCGACCGCCGGCCGCCTCGACGGCGGAGATCTGTTCCTCATAGGCGCGAATGACGTCGTCGATCGTGACCGAGGACGACGGCGCGAGCTGATCGGTGCCGACGCCTGAGAACACCGCAGCGCCGGGGATGTCGCGCGCCGCGTCGACCGAGCGTCGGATCAGTTCGATGGCGTTCGGCCAGTCGAGGCCGCCACCGCGCTGGGCAGTGTCCATGGCCTCGGCGACGCCGAGCCCCAAGCTCCATAGATGGCGGCGGTACGCGATGGTGGCGTCCCAATCGATCGCGGCCTTGAGCCAGGGATCGGTGTCGGCGAGCGGATCGGCGACGATATGGGCGGCAGCAAGCGCGATGCGGTCGAACTTCTCGACCTTGGGCCTGCCGTGCGCGCTCCAGTCCCGCGGACCCTGGAGGCGGTAGGCCTCGGTTCCTCCCCCGCGCGTCGGCAGATTCACGACCGGCATAGTGTAACCAAGGTCGGTGTTGAATAATTATCTAGTTAGTTATATCCGGTGCCGGCCGATACTGTCAACGCGATCCGGCACTTGGAATGGAATTCGGCACGAGGCTTCGGAAGCACGATGAGCGCGATCAGCCAGGAACAGGTCACCGCCGTCCACCACTGGACCGACACGCTGTTCACCTTCACCACCACGCGCAACGCCGGATTCCGTTTCCAGAACGGCCAGTTCGCCATGATCGGGCTGGAGATCGAGGGCCGGCCGCTGCTGCGCGCCTACAGCATGGCGAGCGCCAATCACGAGGAGCACCTCGAGTTCTTCTCGATCAAGGTAGCCGACGGCCCTCTCACCTCGCGGCTCCAGCACCTGAAGATCGGCGACCGCATCCTGGTCAATGGCAAACCGACCGGCACACTCGTCCTTGGCAACCTGATGCCGGGCCGTAATCTCTATCTGATGGCGACAGGCACGGGGCTTGCGCCGTTCCTCTCCATCATCAAGGACCCCGAAACTTACGAGCGCTACGACAAGGTCGTGCTGGTGCACGGCTGCCGCACCGTCGCGGAACTCGCCTATGACAGGCTGATCACGCAGGACTTGCCTGGCCACGAATTTTTGGGCGAACTGGTGAGCGAGAAGCTGATCTATCATCCGACTGTGACGCGCGAGCCGTTCCGCAATTCCGGGCGCCTCACCGATCTCATCACCACGAACCGCCTCTGCGAGGAGACCGGGCTCGATCCGCTCGACGTCGCACATGACCGCGTCATGATGTGCGGCAGCCCGAGCATGCTGAAAGACCTCGTCGCCATCGTGCGCGGCATGGGTTTTGAGGAAGGCAACAGCAACGAGCCGGGCCAGTACGTGATCGAGAAGGCGTTCGTGGAGAAGTGACGCTTCCTGCGTAGGGTGGGCAAAGGCTTGCGAAGCGCGCCGTGCCCATGTCCGCCGCGGCTCAATCCATCGCCAGCACGCCCTTCGATTTGAAGATGTTGCGGATGCGATTGGAGTATTCGTGGAAGCGCTCCGGCAATTTGTCGAGCCGGCGCGGCCGCGGCAGGTCGATGTCGATGATTTCGACGATGCGGCCCGGGCGCGGCCCCATCACTACCACGCGATCGGCGAGCAGCACCGCTTCCGGGATGCTGTGCGTGATGTGCAGCGCGGTCTTGCGCGTCTCCATCCAGAGGCGCTGGATGTCCATAGAAATCTGCTCGCGCGTGAGCGCGTCGAGCGCGCCGAACGGCTCGTCCATCAACAGCATGCTCGGCCCGTGCACCAGCGCGCGGCAGATCGAGACTCGCTGGCGCATACCGCCTGATAATTCGTAGGGTTTCTTGTGCTCGAAGCCGGCGAGCCCAGTCGCTTTGAGAAGATCGCGCGCGACCGGTTCGTATTTAGCGCGGTCCATCTTGCGGATGTCAATCTGGAGCATGACGTTGGCGAGAACGTCGCGCCAATCGAGCATGATCGCCTCCTGGAAGACGACGCCGACGTCGGTCTGCGGCTTGTCGACGCGCTGACCGCCGATGGTGATCGCGCCGGCGCTGTAGGGCTGGAGCCCGGCGACCATCTTCATGATCGTCGTCTTGCCGCAGCCACTGGGGCCGACGATGGCGACAAATTCCGACTGCCTGATGTCGAGAGTGATCTCGGAGCAGGCTTCGACCACCCCGTCCTTGGTCTGATACTGCTTGCCGACATTGGTCAGGCGGATGAATGGTTCGGTCGTCGCGAGCATTGTCTTTCCATTTTCAAACAAGGCGCCTCTCCGCGGATGACCGCGGAGAGGCGAAAGCTGTAGCCTGACTACTTCTTGGTATAGGGCGGCTGTGACAGGTACTCGTTGGTGTAGTATTTCGCCATGTCCGGCTGAGGCGGCATCTTCGCGTACTTCTCCAGAAGGTCCTGGCTGTCCTGCCAGTCTTCCTTCGCCGACCAGAACATCGGTTTGCCGTCAGTGTGCTTGGTGTGGATGATCGTCATCGTGCCGTTGATCTCGAGCAGCGCGATCTCCTTGTTGAACGCCTTGGCATGCTTGAGAAAGATGTCGGCCGCCTCGTCGCGATGCTTGTCGGCGTAGTCCCAGCCGCGCTGCGAAGCGCGCAGGAACCGCCTCAATTCGTCCTGATGCTTTGCATCCTTGAGCCAATCGTTGTTGACGATAATCGCGCTCGACAGAGTGGAGATGCCGGCGAGATCGTAAAGACGCGTCCAGCCCATCTTGACGCCCGACTGCAACTGCATGCGCGGGCCCTGGTCCATGAAGTAGCCGAGCAACGCATCGGCCTGCTTGCTGAGCACGGCCTGCTCTTTCGCCGCCGGGGTCGCGACGGTAATCAGCTTCACGTCGCTCATCGGCAGATTCAACTTGCCCATGAAGGCGGTGAAGATGGCGAGGCTGGCGTCGCCGGCGGTAATTGCGATGCGGCTGCCTTTGATCTCGCTGACTTTGGTCGGCCGCGCGCTGTCGGCCCGGTAGATGAACGACATCGGGCTCTGCTGGAGTGTGACACCGACGGCCTTGATCGGCATGCCGGCGCTGACCCCGCGCATCATGGTCGCGGCATCGACATAGGCGACCGGGTTGGTGCTGTTGGCGACGAGTTGCGCGACGGTGGTCGAGCCCGAGCCCTCCATGATTTGGACGTCGAGACCCTCGTCCTTGTAGAAGCCCTTGTCGAGCGCGACGAAGAACGGCGCATGCTCGCCATACAGCGTCCAGTTCAGGCGGAACGGAAATTTCTCGAGCGACTGCGCGCTGGCGCCGGTTGCGAACGTGGAAAGCGCCGCAGCCGCCGCAATCAGCGACAGCATCAGACGTGTACGTTTCATCGCCTTCTCCTCCCTGGATGAGCCTCGTCACAGACGAAGCTTTTGTTGTCTCATCGCCCCAGCCGCGCGGCTTTGCCGCCGCGGCATCGTTTACATCGTGCCGGTCTCCTGCACCCGGTGCGTGACGTGCCACGGGATCAGGAAGCCTTCGAGAAGCTCCACGAGGTAATAGAAAACAAGACCAATGATCGTCAGCGCCACGATGGTGGCGAACATCAGCGACGTCTGCATGTTCGAGTTGGTGACCAGCAGCAAATAGCCGAGCCCCTGATCGGCACCGACGAACTCGCCCACCACTGTGCCGGCGATGGCCAGGGTGGCCGCCACTTTCAAGCCGCTGAACAGGTAAGGCAGGCTGGTTGGCAGGCGGAATTGCGTGAACACCTGCATGCGCGTCGCGCCCATCGATCTGGCGAGATCGCCCATCTCCGGCGACATCGAACGCAGGCCGACAGCGGCGTCAATGACGATCGGGAAGAACGAAATCAGGAAGGCGACGAGGATCTTCGGCGTAGCGCCAACGCCGAACCAGACCAGGAACAACGGCGCGATCGCGACTTTCGGCACTATCTGGAAGAACAGCATCGTCGGTGTGACAAATTCGTTGAAGCGGCGCGACGAAGTGATGGCGATGGCGAGTGGGATCGCGACGCCGACTGCGAGCGCATAACCGGCGAGCATCTCATAGACCGTAACCCAGCCGTTATGGAGCAGGGTGGGCAACTCATCGATAAAGGTCCGCGCGATGGCCGTTGGCGTCGGCAGGAGATACGGCGGCATCTTCCAGATGATGACGAATAGCTGCCAGGCGAGCAGAAACGCGAAGATGCCGACGAGTGGCGTCAATTTCCGGAGCGCGCCGAAGCCGCTGCGCTCGCCTTTCGCCGTTACTGGTTTCGCGGCCTCACTCACGAGTGTCATCGTCCTTCCCTTAATTCCATCGTCTTGAATGCGTGGTTGTTATCACCGTAGCAGAGCCCTCATGCCGGTAAAGCATCCTTCAGGCGCGCAACCGGTTGCATATTACGGCGAATTGTTTCGCCAATCGCGATACCGAGCCCCGGCGCAGTCGGCACCGGCATGATATCGTCGCGCGCGCGGAACACCGTGTCGCCGGTGCCGCGTTCGGCGATGTATTGCGGGCCGTTCAGCGCCGCCGGAAGCTGCAGCCCGGCCCAGCCGAAGAAATGCGCCGACGCCGCCATCGACAGGTCCGGATCGGTGAGGCCGGACGCGAACAGCAACAGCCCGTTCGCGCGGAGCAGCTCCGCGATGCGCGTTGCGTTCCACAGTCCGCCGCAGCGCGCCACCTTCATGGCGATGCCGTCGAACATATCGAGCGCGATAAACTCGGCGACTTCGGTCGGCGCGACGATGCCTTCGTCCATCAGGATTGGCAGCGCGCCCTGGCGCTTCAGCGCCTGATAATCGCGCAGTCGATTCGGCGGTAGCGGCGATTCCAGTGCCTTGAGTCCGAGGTCGGCGAATTTCGGCGCCATCTCGCGCGCGGTATCGAGATCGTAACTCGTGTTGGCGTCGCACCAGTGGAAGCCGTCCGGCGCGAACGCGCTCACCATGCGCACGAGATCGATATCGTAAGTCGTATTCTGCGGATAGCCGACCTTGATGTTGAAATTGGAATAACCGAGCGCGCGGCCTTCTTCGAGCAACCGCTCGGCGCCGGCAAGCGTCGGCGCGTTGACGGTCCAGCTCAGGCGAATGCGGTCGGTCCTGGCGCCGCCGAGCAGCGCGCTGACCGGTTTGCGCGTTTGCCGTCCCCAGAGATCGTAGCAGGCGAGGTCGACCGCCGCCTTGCACAATGGCTGCCCGACCGAGAAGGACGGCCGGACCGCCCGCTCCATGCGCGCGTGAATGCCGGGAATGTCGCTCGGATCGGCGCCGAGAATGGCCGGCGCGAGGTAGTGTTGCAGCGTCGACTCGACGGATTCGACGGTCTCGTAGGTCCAGGTTTCGATCGGAACCGACTGGCCCCAGCCTTCACGCCCGTCTTCATCGGTCAGCCGCAGGACGACGGTCGGCCTCGCCTTCGTCTTGAAGAACTTGAATTCGCCGACCAAGGGATAGTCGACGCGCGCGATATCGACGCTGACAATACGGGCCATTGGCCAGGAGCCTCGGGTCGTGCTTCCTCGGATGCTCCCTGTTTGACGCGTCCGGGAGGTTGCCAGCGAGTTTAACTATCTGGTTAGATCGGTCGAGCGAAAAATGCGGGCGGGGCCCTGGCATCCGCTGCGCCGCCTGACTTCGGGACGAAAAAGATAACCTAATTCAACGGGGTAGAAGGAGGCGACGTGACCGGACCCATTGCCCCAGAGATCCTTGTGCGCGAGGTAGGCCTCTACGAACGCGAGGTGCATCTGCGCATGCCGTTCCGTTTCGGCGTGGTCACCTTGCGCGAGGCGCCGCAGGCCTTCGTGCGGGTTCGGGTCGAAGACGCGCAAGGACGGAGCGCCTGGGGCGCCAGTGCCGAGTTGTTGGCACCGAAATGGTTCGACAAGAACCTCGCTTTGTCGAACGAAGACAATTTCGACCAGCTCCGGCTCTCGCTACAGCTTGCCGCCGAAGCCTATACACAGGACGCGACGCGGCGCACGGCCTTCGGCCATTTCACCGCGCATTATGAAGGGCAGATCGCAGCGGGCGCACGGCACGGCCTCAATGCGTTGACTGCGAATTTCGGCCCGGCGCAGATCGACCGCGCCGTGCTCGATGCGCTGTGCCGGCTCGAGGACATATCGTTTTATGAAGCGGTGCGCACGAATTTGCTCGGCATTGATCCCAATCTGTTGCCGGACAGACTCGGCGATCTCGCCGGCTTCGACGTGCCGCGCTTCCTCGTCGGCCTCGCGCCTGCGGATAGCGTCGCGGCGCGGCACACGGTCGGTCTTGTCGACGTCATCGCAGGCCACCCGAACAAGGTGAACGACGGCTTGCCGGAATCGCTGGAAGAAGTCATCGCGGCATATGGCCATACCTTCTTCAAGCTCAAAGTCGGGGGCGATCCCGATGCCGACCTCGCGCGCCTGACGGAGATCGCTGCGGTGCTCGATCGCATCGAGCAGCCTTATGTCGTTTCGCTCGACGGCAACGAGCAATACGACGATCTTGGCGCCTTGCAGGCACTATGGCGCAAGATGACGGAAGCGCCGGCGCTTAAGCGGCTGGTATCGAGCATCCTGTTTATCGAGCAGCCCATTACCCGCGCCCATGCGCTTGACGCCGACGTATCGTCGCTGTCGGCGATCAAGCCGGTGATCGTCGATGAATCCGACGATGGCCTCGACGTCTTCCCGCGCGCGAAGGCGCTCGGCTATCGCGGCGTCTCGAGCAAGTGCTGCAAGGGCCTCTATAAGTCAATCCTCAACGCGGCGCGCTGCGCGATGTGGAATGCCGACGGTACGCAATATTTCATGACTGGCGAGGACCTGACAACGCAAGCCGGGCTCGCCGTTCAGCAGGACCTGGCGCTGATCAATCTGATCGGCCTCACCAATGTCGAGCGCAACGGCCATCACTACGTCAACGGCATGATGGACCTGCCGGAAGCCGAGCAGTCCGCCTTTCTCGCCGCGCATCCCGACCTCTATGAGCGGAGCAATGGTGCGGTACGTCTGAAGATCAGGGATGGCCGCTTGGCGATCGGCTCGCTCGGCGGCGTCGGCTTCGCCGCCGGCGCCATGCCCGATTGGGACGCACTGACGCCGATACCGGCGTCTCAGTTCCGCCCTTCATAGAGATCGCGGCCGCGCGCCAGCGCACGGATCTTGCCGTCGGCGATGCCACGCTTGAGCATCCAGAAGCCGCAGTCAGGGTGGATGTATTTCACCCGCCCGTGCCCAAGCACCTTGTCGGCGCGCTCGATGGCGCGGGCGATCTCGTCGGCGGATTCCACCACTGTCTGCTTGATGTCGACGACGCCCAGGCCGAACCCGATCTCCGGCCGCAGGGCCTTGAACACCTCAAGCTCCTCGGCCGGACGATGCGCGCTCTCCATGACGATGTGATCGACGTGCAGCGTATTGAGGTACTCGACAAGTTGGCCCCAGCCGCCCTTTTGGATGGTCTGGCCCCCGTAATTGCCGAAGCACAGGTGGACCGCCGGCGTCGTCTTGACGGCGCGCAGAACGCGGTTCATCGCCTCGGCCGCCCATGTCCATTCCTCCGGCGACCCAGGCAGGTTCGCCTCATCGATCTGCACGACCTCGGCCTCGATATGCTTGACCTGCTCGGCGAGCACGTCGGCGATCGCCAGCGCCAGCTCCGACAAATGCTTGTAATGCGTGTCGAGCAGCATCTTCGCCAACATATGCGGCCCGGTGAGCGTGAACTTCAGCGGCTTGGTTGTGAGCGCCTTGGCGCGCGCACAGGCGGTCGGTAGGTCGAGCGAGCCGGGACCGACCGGACCGACCACCACGGCCGGCGGACGCGAGCGGAAATGGTGCGGCTTCGACTGCTTGAAGGCGAGCCATTCGGCGAGCCCAATCTCGCGGCGAACGCCCGCCATCGGCCGTACGAAATACTCGATCATGCCGTTGGTTTCGGGGTGATTGACGTCGAAGCGGTAGAGCTCGCCGTCGCAGACGAGATCAATGCCGGCCATTTCCTGCGTGTGGATGACGACGCGGGTGGCGTCGATCAGCGCCTGCTCGGACGGCAGGGCAACGAGCCAGTCCGGGATCGGATAGGAGCCGACGGTGGTGGTCTTGATGCGCTGAGCCATAGATGGATTGTCCCCGAAATTACGATCGTTTTCGAGCCGGTCAGGCAGCGGCCTTCGTCCGCTTCGAGGCAATGCGCGCGCCTTCCATTAGCGCCTCGAACTTCGCCCAGACGATGCTCTCGTGGATTTCGTCGTTGCCGGCGAAGCTGGCAAAGCCGCAGTCCGTGCCGGCGATAATGCGCTCGCGGCCGAAAGCGTCGATCCAGTAGCCGAGCCGCTGCGCGATCAGCTCCGGATGCTCGACCATGACGTTCGACTGCGTGATCATGCCGGGAATCATGACAACATCGTCCGGCAGCTTGGCATCGCGCCACACGGCCCATTCATGCTCGTGGCGCGGATTGGCGGCCTCGAACGAAAACGCTCCGGCGTTGATACGGCCGAGGATGTCGATGATGTGCTTGACCTCGATGTCGTGCACGCGCGGTCCGAAATTAATGCCGTAGCAGGTGTGGAAGCGCACGCGGTCTTTCGGGATGCCGCGCAAAGCGTGGTTGATCGCCTCGACGCGCAGAGCGATCCACTTGCGGCAGTCGTCCATGCTCTTGTCGGGATGGCAGACGTAATATGTGACGAGGTGCGGGTCGTCCACCTGCACCAGGAAGCCGGCGTCGACGATGGTCTTGTATTCCTGACCGATCGCTTCGGCGAGCGCGAACAGGTACTCCTCGTCGCTCTTGTAATAGGCGTTGCGGTTCCAGTCCTCGATGCTTGACACAGACGTAGCCGGCACAAAGGTCTCGGCCACGTTGACGCCCTTCAGTGCAGCTTTGAGATTATCGAGGTCGGTCTTGAGTTCGGCCGCGCCGCGATAGGTGACCGGCGCCGTGCAGATGAGATGCTTGTGCCGCGTGTGCACGTTCGTAAGCTGCGGCGCATAGAAATCCGGAAAAGCTTTCACCTCGCGCGAGCCGGCCCACGGGCTCTGACTGCGGTCGGCGGCATCGACTTCGAAGCCGCCGAGCCGCTCGTTGATATAGGTGATGAAGCTCGGCTTGCTCATCTCGCCGTCGCTGACAACGTCGATGCCCAAGGCCGCCTGCTTCTTGACGATGCCAGCGACCGCCTCGCTCACGCGCGCGCGATACCCGGGCTCGTTCACCGCCTCGCCGCGCTGCCGGGCGGACATCATTGCCAGCAGGCCGGCCGGTCGCGGCAGGCTGCCGACATGGGTTGTCAGGATGCGATCGGCACTTTTACGCATGGGGCGTTCTCCCGGTGTGTTCTTGTTCTAACTAACTGGATTGTTACTCCCGCGGCGGCCCAACGCAAGCGCGCACCGCGCGTGCAGAGTTGGCGCGCGCGTGAGAAGCAGCGGTTCTGACAGTGCTGGACGACGGTGACATGCCCATCTCTTCGGGCGGGGCACTCTTTCCCGGTTTCCTGTCGGCGCCAACCAAGTTCGCATTGCTGGTTCTTCGGGGGGAATCGGCAAGCGCAGCGCGACTGCGACGGAGCCCAACTAGACTACATTGTCGGATTGAGGCGGTTCACGGTCTGCCCCGGAACTTCCCGCTCTCATCGGTTGTTGGCCTTAGGAAACCGAACTTCCCATGGTTTCATCCACCGGCGGATTTAGCCCCATCGAAGCGTTGTAAAGGAAGTCCAGCCGGTGGCCTCGGATCACTTCGATCTCATCGTCGTTGGCAGCGGGCCGGGTGGGGCTTCGCTGGCACATCGTCTGGCCCCGAGCGGCAAGCGAATATTGATCCTTGAACGCGGTGATTACCTGCCGAGGAGTCAAAAGAACTGGAATTCCCAGACGGTTTTCGTCGACGCGGCCTACCAGGCAAGCGAGACGTGGACGAATTCGGCCGGAGATATCTTCAGCCCAGCGCTGCATTACTATGTAGGTGGAAATTCCAAAGTATATGGCGGCGCGCTCTTTCGTTTGCGCGAGCGCGATTTCGGCAACGTGCTGCATGCGGGCGGCGTGTCACCGGCATGGCCCCTCGGTTATGACGTGTTCGAGCCTTATTACACCGCGGCCGAGCGGCTGTTTCACGTTCATGGGGAGCGGGGCGAAGACCCGCTCGAACCACCGGCGAGTGCTCCCTATCCTTTCCCGCCCGTGAGCCATGAACCGAAAATCGCCGAGCTCGTTCACAACCTCCGCGGCGTGGGTCTTCACCCGTTTCATCTACCGCTCGGCATTCTTCTCGATGAAAAGGATGGTCTCCCGACCCCGACGAGCACCTGCATGCGCTGCAGCTTCTTCGACGGCTTTCCCTGCCTTCTCAATGGCAAGGCGGATGCGCAGGTAATCTGCATCGATCCGATGCTTGCGCGTCACGCGAATGTCACGCTCCTCACCGGCGCTTATGTCTCGAAGCTTGAAACCGATTCGTCGGGGCGCGCAGTCAATGCCGTCCACGTTACCCGCGCGGGCCGAGAAGAAGTGTACTCGGCCGACGTCGTTGTCGTGGCTTGCGGTGCACTGTCATCCGCGCTGCTGCTGCTGCGTTCCGCCAATGACGCGCATCCGCACGGCCTGGCAAACGGTTCGGGCCAGCTTGGGCGCAATTACATGCGACACAATATGAGCGTGCTGATGGCTGTCATGCCTGAAGCGAATGATACGGTCTTCCAAAAGACGATGGCTTTCAGTGATTTCTATTTCGGCTCCGATGATTGGGAATATCCGCTCGGGCTTGTGCAGATGTGCGCGACTAGCCATTCCGATCAGATCCGCGGTGAGGCGTTGCCGGAATGGCTGGATTGGCTGCCTGAGATGCCGTTCGAAGAAATCGCTCGGCACTCGATGGATTTCTGGTTGCAGGCTGAAGATCTACCGCACGCTGAAAATCACGTCTATTACCGGGATGGGAGGGTACATCTCGATCTGGTCGAGACCAATCCGCTGGCGCTCGCACATCTCAAGCGCAAACTGAAGCAGGTGTTGCATCTCGCCGGCCATAACGCGATCTTTCTCAACCGCAGCCTGTATCTCGGCAAGGACATTCCCCTCGGCGGGACGGCGCATCAGGCCGGTACTGCGCGCTTTGGTACCGATCCGGCAATGTCTGTTCTGGACCTGAACTGCAAGGCGCATGACCTGGACAACCTTTATCTTGCAGACGCAAGCTTCTTCCCCTCGATCGGCGCCGTGAATCCTACACTGACGATTATAGCGAATGCATTGCGGGTCGCCGATCATATTGCGGAGCGCCTGAGATGAGCATAGCCAGCGCCCTCGTGCTTGTGGTTCGCTACGGTCTGGTCATGCTGTTCTTTCCGTTCAGTGCGCTTGACAAAATGCTGAATTTTGATGGCGCCGTCGGTCAGGCCCAGGAAGTGTTTAAGCCGCGCGCGCTCTCGGTTTTTGTCCTCATATGCGGGTTGTGCATCGAGGTGTTTGCGTCGCTCGGCGTGGTAACTGGTATCGCGGATCGTCTTTGTGCACTGCTCATCGCCGGCTATTGCGCTGCGACCGCTATCCTCTTCAAACGCTTTTGGAGGCCGGGAGACTTCTGGGCAGCAGGGGAAAGCAAAGCGCGCAATCTCTTTTGGGATTGTCTCAAGAACCTATCGCTCGGTGCCGGCTTTCTTTTGATCGTCATCGGCACGAATGGGTCGGGATTGCGGCCCTTCCTTGCTCATCCGCTTGCGTCAAGCCACCCTTATACTGTGGTGGAGCAGCACCGATGAGCGATGCCGGGCCCAGGCCGCGCGTTCCTTACTGGCACCTATGGGTGGACGCGAACGGCGTCAGCCACCAGAACCGGTGCGAGCTCACGAACTATCATTTGAAACGTGTTGGTCCAGCAGACCCCCAGTGGAATAACGAGCAGGGCACCCATTCTTCGACAGTGGTATTTACCTCGCAACCGGTCGGGTGGATCGGCGAGTGGCATGAGAATCCAGCGCCGCAGTGGATCGTCGTGCTGTCGGGACGCTGGTTCATCGAGAGCATGGATGGCACTCGCGTCGAGCAGGGACCGGGCGAGTTCTCCTTCGGTGAAGATCAAGGGTGCGTAGAAAAGGACAATAAAAAGGGCCATCGTTCCGGCACCCTCGGTGATGAACCTGCCGTGTTAATGACTGTGCAGTTGCATGTGCCGCCCTCGCGCGAGCCGTGCCACATCAAGTAGATCTTCCCATGAGCAGCTTTCAAATCTGCAATGATCATTTTCGCGCCATGGTGCTACCGAATGCACCGGTTGAGATTCTGGCAGAAGGCTTCCGATGGCTTGAAGGGCCTGTTTGGTTTGCCGATCATGCCTGCCTCTACGTGAGCGACATTCCTAATGATCGCATCCTTCGCTGGGCGGAGGACTGCGGCATTTCCGTCTTTCGCCATCCCTCAGGCTTCGCCAATGGCCACGCGCGCGATAGGCAAGGACGTCTTATCGGCTGTTCGCATCAGAATCGATACATCACCCGTACCGAGCTCGACGGCACGCTGACCGTCTTGGCCAGTCATTTTGACGGCAAGCGCCTCAATTCGCCTAACGACATCGTTTGCAAATCGGACGGCTCAATCTGGTTCAGCGACCCGCTCTACGGGATCAACACTGATTATGAAGGCGGTAAACAGGATTCCGAGTTGCCGGCTACGCTATATCGGCTCGATCCAGCGTCAGGTGAGTTGACTGTCGCGGCAAACGATTTCGAGGGGCCCAACGGCCTCGCCTTTTCGCCCGACGAAAGCGTGCTCTATGTGGCGGAGTCGGGTCGACAGTTCGATCTTGAGCCAAGACAGTATATTCGCCGATACAATGTGGAGTCCGATGGACAGCTTTCGGGGGGCGAACGCTTTTACAAAATAGATCCGGGCTTTGCCGATGGATTTTGTGTCGACGAGCTCGGCAATCTTTGGTCCAGCGCAGCGGACGGTGTTCACTGCATCAGTCCAGAGGGCGAATTGCTCGGCAAAATTCTGACTGGATGCGTCGTCTCCAATCTCGCATTTGGCGGGCGCAACCGCTCGCGTCTTTTCATCTGTGCGTCGCAACGATTAATCGCGGTCTACACGAACGTGAGGGGCTGTGTTCGGCCGTGAGCGCACGTGTCTCCGCGATAACAGCGTTCGGATTGACAACGAGAGATTCGGAACGGATCGGGCGCTTCTATGAGGGACTTGGCTTTACGGTCGGACCGACCCAGCGCATCCCGGAGGAGGAGATCACGCTGCTAGGATTAAGAGGCGGCGGCACACGTATTCCGCTCCGGTTAGGTGAGCAATGCCTCACCCTCGATCGGTTCGATCAGGCAGGGCGCGAATACCCGACGGAGGCCACCTGCGCCGATCTCTGCTTCCAACATTTCGCGCTTGTGACTACAGATGCGGCGGCCTCTTGGAAACTCGCCCTGAAGCTCGGAGCGACGCCGATTTCGACAGGCCCGGTTACGCTTCCCGCGTCGGCTGGCAGCGTGACGGCCTGTAAATTTCGAGATCCTGACGGGCATCCGCTTGAGTTCTTGCAGTTTCCTCCCGGGCACGCGAGCCAGTGGCAAGGCGCTGGTTTGCTCGGAGTCGACCATTCTGCAATCAGTGTGTCGGATGCTGCCGCCAGCAGAGACTTCTACGCGGTGCTTGGCTTGTCGCTGCAAGGTCCGACGCTGAACCGAGGCGACACGCAAGAGGCGCTGGACGGGCTACCGCAAGTAGTGGTCGACGTCTTGCCGATGATGCCGTTTCAAGGACGTCCTCATCTCGAACTGCTAGCCTATCGAACACCAATCGGGCGGGCGGCGGGCGCAATCGAAACAAACGATATATCTGCAACCCGGACGGTCTGGGCCGCGGATCGCGATGCTCTTATCCGGGACCCCGACGGCCATCTGCACGTGCTTACAAGCGGGGGAATGATTGCAAATGACCGACATTGAGGTAGCGGTCGCTGCGCATGCAGTAATAGGCGAGTCGCCGACCTGGTCGCCAGAGGAGCACGCGCTCTATTGGATCGATATCAAGCAGCCCGCTCTGCATCGCTATGTTCCGAAAAGTGGCGCGTGTCGAAGCTGGCCGCTGAACAGCGATGTTGGCGCTTTTGCGCTTTGCGGAGACGGATCGGCGGTTGTGGCGCTGCGGCACGGACTATATCGCCTTGATTTGTCAACTGGCGCGCACGAGATGGTTGCGCCGCCACCATTCGATCCAGCGCTTTTCCGTTTCAACGAAGGGATTTGCGATCCTACCGGCCGATTCTGGGTCGGCGTGATGTTCGATCCGGTCACGGGTTCTCCCTCTCCGCAACGCGCCGCCCTCCATAGCTTTACATTCGCGGGCGGGCTCAAGTCGGAGCATCACGAATCTCAGCTACACAACGGGATGGCTTTTACCGAAGACAACAAACGGTTTTTTCTGACAGACAGTTATGAAGGCATCATCTACGTTATCGACTTCGATGCCGCGAACGGCACATTGGGCTCTCGAAATGAGTTTGCAAGAATTCCGACCAATTTCGGGTTGCCGGACGGAGCGGCTATTGATGCGGAGGGCTACTATTGGTGCGCAATCCACGGCGCGGGCCGGATCCGGCGGTACGCCCCTGATGGCGCGGCCGATCGGGACATCCTGCTGCCAGTGAGCAAGCCGACGATGTGCGCATTTGCCGGCGATGATCTCGAAACAATGTACGTAACGAGCGCCTCGGAAGGAATCGAGATTGCAAATGAGCCGCTCGCCGGAGCATTGCTTCGGTTCCGCCCCGGCGTGTCGGGAATCCAGCGCTCGTTCCTTCGGCCGAAGTAGGGCGCGGATTCCCTGGAGACGGTATTATACCGGCCGGATGCTTGCTCAACGGGAAACAAGCGTCCGAGGCCGCTGTACGAATAGGGAGATCGTTTGATGCCTGATCCTCAGAGCCGGGCTGCCGATGGTGTTGACGCGCCGCCGCACCTAGAGCCGGCACTTAGGGCCGTTGCGATGCCGGCCGATACGAATCCGCACGGCGATATTTTTGGCGGGTGGCTGCTATGTCAGATGGATCTGGCTGGCACTATTTTCGCGACCCGCCGCGCCGTCGCTCGCGTGGTGACCATAGCTATTACCGGTATGGTATTTCACCGGCCAGTGATGATTGGGGACGTGGTGACCTGTTTTTGTGAACTCGAAAAGATCGGAACGACGTCCATCGCTGTAAAAATACAGAGCTGGGTCAGGCGGGGGCTCAGTGACGATCAGGTCAAAGTCACTGAGGGCAGCTTTACATATGTCAAAGTTGGCGCCGATGGGCGGCCGCGACCGATAGATCCGAATGTTGGGTCATGAGTCTCCGAACAGGGGCCTGGTGTCCGGCAACGAAGGCGGTGCCCAAACAAGGTCGTGATAGTGAAATCCTTCGTCCAGGCCGGGCTTTAGTATTGCGAAGTACGGTGACACGTCGAAATCACGTGGAGTGTAAAGACCGTGTTTTCTGATGTGATTGATTTCGCCCTGGACATATGGGGCAATGCCCATTGCCTTGCCGCCGATCGTGACTTTTTCCGGCAGAATGGGATAATGAATGGATTGAAATGATTCCGCGATCAGCGTCGAGCATATGGCTTTCGTCGGATCCCCGGCCCCAACCGAGAGCATGCGGCGGCGAAACCAGACGGGGACCGGCGGGTAGGGAAAAAGATATCGCGCGAGGTCGACGATTTGCCTGGAGTCGTAAGGCTTCCCGATGCGCGCCAGCGCATAGGTAATGACCTTTTCCTTTTCAACGGCGCTTAGGCCGACGGCGCGACAGATCCTCAGGTTATAGCCGGCGTATTTCGAAAGTGGCGCAGTGCTTACACCGATCTCGGCTTCCGCTTCGAGCAGGACATTGGGCTCGCCGTTAGACGCCTTGTCCCCGGGCCGCTCCCCGACATAGAGCGCCGCGTGCGACCAGGTAGATTGAGTCAAGAACTTGATGATCGCGCTGAGGCGCGTGTTTCCTTCAATCAGGATAACGTCGCCTGGTCGCAACAGCGCTTTGAGGACATCAGGCTCGGGTGCGAAAAATGGAGCATAGCGCACCGTCGGCTTGGACAGAAAACGAAGGATAGCGGCGCTAATTCGTTCTTTGAGCGTGTCGAACATGAGACGAAAGACGTGCAATAATAATCCCTTGGCCAGCCGTCATTTCACGAGATGCTGGCAAAGGGAAGGATAGGTCGATCACCTGCATTTGTAACGATGCTGACGCCGCGAATCCGATAGAGTCAAGTGAAGCGTCCGCCTCTAATGGCCTGTTGGGGCCCATCGGCCGAACAGAGAAGCGAAGAAATGGCTCGATTTTCGTTCCGACGGGATTGCATCACCAAGTTCGTATTCGGCCGCGCGCAGAGCGCTCTTCCCCGGTTGTCTGATACTGAGCGCGAGGCGATCGAGGCTGGGGACGTCTGGTGGGATGCCGATCTTTTTGGTGGTGACCCAGACTGGAGCAAGCTGCTGGCCTTTCGGCCCGCAAAGCTGTCGGAGGAGGAACAGCAATTCCTGCATGGGCCGGTCGACGAACTGTGCGCAATGCTCGACGACTGGCAAATCAATTGGACGCTACGCGATTTGCCGCCGGAGGTCTGGCGCTATCTGAAGGCGAAGAAGTTTTTCGCCATGATCATCCCGAAGGAATATGGCGGGCTCGGCTTTTCGAATTACGCGCATTCCGAGGTGATCCGCAAATTGTCGTCGCGCTCGATTTCCGGCGCGGTGACGGCGATGGTGCCGAATTCGCTCGGTCCCGGCGAACTGCTCATCAGGTTCGGCACCAAGGCGCAGCAGGATTACTGGCTGCCGCGACTCGCCACGGGGGAAGAGGTTCCGTGCTTCGGCTTGACGAGCCCGGAGGCCGGCTCCGACGCCGCCTCGATGATCGACACCGGCATCGTCTGCCGTGGCACGTATCAGGGCAAGGAAACTCTCGGCATCCGCCTCAACTGGCACAAACGCTATATTACGCTCGCGCCGATTGCGACCGTGCTCGGTCTTGCCTTCAAGCTCTATGATCCCGACCACCTGATTGGCGACCGTGAGGACATCGGCATCACGCTGGCTTTAGTGCCGACAAATTTGCCGGGCATCGAGATCGGACGGCGTCATCTTCCCGCAATGCATGTATTCCAGAATGGCCCCAACTGGGGCCACGACGTTTTCATTTCGGTCGACAATGTGATCGGTGGCGTCGATCAGGTCGGCAAAGGCTGGAAGATGCTGATGAGCGCGCTTGCCGCCGGCCGCGGTATCTCGCTCCCATCGCTGTCGGCCGCCGGCGCCTCTTTCACCGCCAACGTCACCGGCGCGTATTCGCGCATCCGCGAGCAGTTCCACGTGCCGATCGCCAAGTTCGAGGCGATCCAGGAGCGGCTCGGCCGTCTCGCGGCGACCGCCTATCTGCTCGACGCCGCGCGCCGCATGACCTGCGCCGCGCTCGACGATGGTCACCATCCCGCGGTGGTCACAGCGATCATGAAGGCGCAGTCCACCGATCGCATGCGCATCAGCGTAAATGACGCGATGGACGTCCACGGCGGCAAGGGCATCATCGAAGGCCGCTTGAATTATCTCGGCAGTCTCTATCGCGGCGTGCCGATCGGCATCACGGTCGAAGGCGCCAACATCGTCACCCGCGCTCTGATCCAGTTCGGCCAGGGCGCGATCCGCAGCCATCCCTATCTCCTCAAGGAAATGATGGCGCTGCAGGACCCGGACAGCGAACGCGGCCTCGACGCGTTCGACAAGGCATTCTGGGGCCACGTCGGCCACAGCCTCGCCAATACGTTCCGCGCCTGGGGCCGCGCCTGGACCGGCGGTCTGTGGGCGCCAGCGCCCGACGCCGGCGCGTCCTCGCATTACTACCGGCAGCTTGGACGTCACGCCTCGGCCTTCGCGCTCGCCGTCGATCTCGCGCTGCTCAGCCTCGGCGGCGGTTTGAAGCGGCAGGAGATGATGTCGGCGCGCTTCGGCGACATTCTCTCCGAGCTTTATCTGTCGAGCGCTGCCCTCAAGCGCTGGGACGACGAGGGACGCCAGCAAGACGATCTGCCCCTGCTCGCCTATTGCATGGAGGCGAGTTTTGCCGTCATCGAAACCCGCTTCGACGAGATTATCGCCAATTTCCCGGTGCGCCCCGTCGCGTGGCTGCTGCGCTTCCTGGTGCAACCGCTCGGTCCCCGCCGCCGCGGCCCGTCCGATCGCGTTATGATCGAATGTGCCAACATCATCACCAATCCCTGCGCGTCGCGCGACCGGCTGACCGTCGATCTCTACAAATCGACCAATGTCGCGGGCGAGCATGCGGACGGTGTTGCGATTCTGGAGCACGCCTTCGCGATGGTCGTCGCCGCGCAGCCGATCCGAGACAGGATGCATGCGGCGCGCATCCGGGATGTCGGTCAGGCGTTGAAGCAGGGCACCATTACCGCCGACGAGGCCCGACAACTCGATGTCGTGGCCGAAGCTGTTTCGGCCGCCGTCGCGGTCAATGATTTTGCACCAGAAGAGCTGACCTCGCGGGACGCAAAGCATAGCGGAGATGAGTCATTTCAACCGACATCGCACCGGCCGGCGGCAGAGTGACCAAGCGGCCCGTTTACATCATCGACGGCAGCCGCACGCCGTTCATAAAGGCGCGCGGCAAGCCCGGCCCGTTCACCCCGGTCGATCTCGCGGTCCAGTGCGGGCGTCCGCTGCTGATGCGCCAGCCCTTCGCGCCACATCAGTTCGATCAGGTTATTCTCGGCTGCGTCAACGTCATCGCCGATGAGATGAATCCGGCGCGCGTCGCCGCACTCCGGCTCGGCATGGGCGAGGACATGGTCGCCTTCACCGTGCAGATCAATTGCGGCTCCGGCATGCAGTCGATCGATACCGCATATCGCTACATCCAGAATGGCACCTCGAATCTCATTCTCGCGGGCGGCGCCGAGGCGCTCAGCCACGCGCCGCTTGTATTCAATCGTCAGGCGGTGGGCTGGTATGCACGACTGGTCAGCGCGCGCACCATAGGCGCAAAGCTCGCGGCCTTTGCCGGGCTCCGGCCGTCAATGTTCACGCCCGTGATCGGCCTTGAGCGCGGCCTTACTGATCCGATTACCGGTCTCAACATGGGCCAGACCGCCGAGCTGGTTTCGCATCTTTTCCACATCACACGCCGTCAGGCCGACGAATATGCTGCCGAAAGCCAGCAGCGGCTGGCCAAGGCCCAGGCGGACGGCCTGCTCAAGGACGAGGTCGAGCCTGCTTTTGCACGCGACGGCAGCGTATTCGATCATGACGACGGCGTGCGGCCCGGCAGCACCGCCGACAACCTCGCCAAACTCAAGCCGGCCTTCGAGCGGCCGTGGGGCAAGGTGACGCCGGGCAACAGTTCGCAGATCACCGACGGCGCGTCCTGGATCATCCTCGCCTCCGAAGACGCGGTGAAGGAACACAACCTGACGCCGAAGGCCGTCATCGTCGACAGCGAATGGTCGGCGCTCGACCCGGCAGCGATGGGCCTCGGCCCGGTCTATTGCTCGACCGCGCTTTTGAAGCGCCATGGCCTTCTGCTCGGTGACATCGAATTGTGGGAACTGAACGAGGCGTTCGCTGCGCAAGTGCTGGGCTGCCTTGCGGCGTGGGAAGATGCGGAGTTCTGCAAAGACGCGCTCGGCCTCGATGCGCCCGCCGGCCGCATCCCGCGCGATCGTCTCAACGTTGACGGCGGCGCAATCGGCGCCGGCCATCCGGTCGGCGCCAGCGGCAATCGCATCGTGCTGCATCTCGTCAATGCAATGAAGCGGCTAGGCTACAAGCGCGGCATCGCCACCGAATGCATCGGCGGCGGGCAGGGCGGCGCTTTGCTGATCGAGATGGTGTGAGGCGCATATGAGCAAAGCACCAGCACCGAGGCCGGTTCTCGACATTCTTTGCCCGCGCAATCTCGAGCTCGGCCCATTTGCCGCCGGCGAAGCTGGCGACACCGGCCCATGGCAGCACTGGCGGCTGCGTACCGACGAGGACAACATCGCCTGGCTGTTGTTCGATAAAAAAGACGCCAGCGCCAATACGATCGATGAAGCGACGCTAACGGAATTGAACGCCGTACTCGACCAGGTCGAGCAGGAGCGCCCGCGCGGCCTCGTCATTCGTTCGGCGAAGCAAGGCGGCTTCATCGCCGGCGCCGACATCGCCCAATTCAGGAGTGCGACCGATCCGGCGCAGATCGAGGCGCTGCTGAGCAAGGGTCACGCGGTGCTCGACCGGCTCGACAACCTGCCGGTGCCGACTGTCGCGGTGATCCACGGCTTCTGTCTCGGGGGTGGCCTCGAGGTAGCACTCGCCTGCGACAAGCGCATCGCGGTTGAGGACGCTAGTTTCGGTTTCCCCGAAGTGCTGCTCGGCCTGCACCCTGGCCTGGGCGGCACCGTGCGGTTGCCGCTGCTCATTAATCCGGCCGCGGCAATGACGATGATGCTGACCGGCAAGGTCGAGCGCGCCCGCAGCGCCAAGTCGCTGGGTATTGTCGATGCGGTCACCAAAGAGCGCCACGTCCGGCGCGCAGTGAAGGACGCTGTGAGCGGCCAGTTGAAAGGCCACAGCCGCGGGGTCATCGATGGCCTGCTGAACATCGCCCCGATGCGTCATATCCTTGCGTCGCGGATGCGGGGCGAGGCTGCCAAGAAAGCCCCAAAGAAGTTCTATCCCGCGCCGTACGCCCTGATTGATCTCTGGGTGTCCAATGGCGGCAACCGCAGCGCGATGCAGCGCGAGGAGATCAAATCGTTCGCGCGCATGCTGATCACCGACACGTCGCGCAATTTGGTTCGCGTGTTCTTCCTGCGCGAGAAGCTGAAAGGCTTGGCGAAGGGCGAGTTCAAAGGTCCGCGCGTGCACGTGATCGGCGCCGGCGCGATGGGCGGCGATATCGCCGCCTGGTGCGCCTGGCATGGCTTCGTCGTGACGCTCGCCGACATGAAGCCGGAGCCATTGGCCGGTGCGGTCAAACGCGCCGCCGATCTTTACGGCAAGATCAATCACGGCGACCGCAAGAAATCACGGGATGCGCTCGACCGGCTCATTCCCGATCTCGCAGGTCATGGCGTTGCGTCCGCCGATCTCATCATCGAGGCGGTACCGGAAAAACTCGATCTCAAGCAAAAGGTTTTCGCCGGCGTCGAGCCGATGATGAAGCCAGATGCCGTCCTCGCCACCAACACTTCGAGCATTCCGCTCGAGCAGTTGCGCGAGGGCCTGAAGCGGCCGGAGCGGCTTGTTGGCATCCACTTCTTCAATCCCGTGTCGCGCATGCAGCTCGTCGAAGTCGTGAATCACGACAAGGTCGCCGCCGAGGTCCTGGCGGCGGCGTGCGCTTTTCTCGGCCGCATCGACCGGTTGCCAGCTCCGGTGAAGAGTGAGCCGGGCTTTCTGGTCAATCGCGCGCTGACGCCGTACATGCTTGAAGCGATGGTAATGCTCGACGAGGGCCTCGCGAAAGAAACTATCGACAAGGCTGCCGAGGATTTTGGTATGCCGATGGGACCGATCGAACTCGCCGACGAGGTCGGCCTCGACATTTGCCTGCACGTCGCCGAGATGCTGCGCACCAGCTTGCGCGATTTGCCGCCGCCCCCCCGTTGGCTCAAGGAGAAAGTGGACAAGGGCGAACTCGGAAAAAAGACCGGGAAGGGACTGTACGCGTGGAAAGATGGCCGTGCTGTCAAGTCGCATGACGCTGCCGCGCCGCCAGCTGACGCGGCAGACCGCCTAATTCTTCCGATGCTCAATGTCTGCATGGAGTGTCTGCGCACGGGTGTAGTGTCCGATGATGAGATCGAAGACGGTGCGATGATCTTTGCCACCGGCTTTGCGCCGTTCCGCGGTGGTCCGATGCATTATGCGCGCTCACGTGGCGCGGCCGACGTCCGTGAGACCTTGACGCGGCTCACGGCCAAATATGGCCCGCGCTTTCAGCCTGACGGCGGTTGGGAAGGCTGGACGTGATACGGACCGGTGGCGGTCCGGTCGTTTTTCAAGACCCCGAACGCATCGCCGAGACGATCATTGAACGCGTTGGCAGCAACATCGTTTTGGCTCTGCCGCTTGGCCTCGGCAAGGCTAACCACATCGCCAACGCCCTTTACCGCAAGGCGGTTGCTGATCGCTCGATCAAGTTGACAATTTTTACGGGCCTGACGCTCGTTCCGCCTCGCCCAAAGAGCGAGTTGGAGCGCCGCTTCATGGATCCGGTGGCGCGGCGTGCTTTTGGCGGCTATCCGCCGCTTGACTATGCGAGCGCGATCCTCGCGAAGGCGCTGCCGCCGAACGTCACCGTCAATGAATTCTTTTTTCAGGCCGGGCAGTGGCTTGGCTCGGCGTACGCACAGCAGCACTATATCTCGGCGAACTACACGCACGCGCTCGCCTGCGTGCTGGATCGCGGCGTTAATGTCGTGGCTCAACTGGTCGCGCATCGCCCTTCGGATGGGGAGAAGCCATTCAGCTTGAGCAGCAATCCGGATCTCACGCTCGATCTGCTTAGACTACGCCATTCAGGGCGTGCCAATTTTCTCTTTGCGGGCGAGGTAAATTCCGAGCTGCCCTTCATGGTCGGTGACGCCGCACTCGGCTCAGATGAATTCGATCTGCTGCTGCAAAATCCGGCGCTG
>DATCFB010000246.1:0-6606 GCA_036509755.1 Pseudolabrys sp.
AGCGCATCGGCATGCAGGCAGCGCAAGCGCTTGGCGTTGAGCCGGCGCGTCTCTTGAAGACACTCATGGTCAAGGTCGGCGACGAAGTTGTGCGCGCGCTGGCGCCGTCGGATCGTGAAGTAAATTTGAAGAAGCTGGCGAACGCCGCCGGCGCCAAGCACGCAGCGATGCTGGGCGCGGCTGAGGCCGAGCGCATGACCGGCTATCACGTCGGCGGCATCTCGCCGTTCGGGCAGAAGAAGCGCGTGCGCGTGTTCATCGAGCGGGCGTCGCTGCCGTTCCCGAAGATCGTCTGCAACGGCGGCCGCCGCGGGCTTCAGGTGGAGCTGGCGCCGGCCGACCTGATGCGCGGTCTGTCGGCGACTGCCGCGGAGATCTGCTGAGAGTCCCCGACGACCGGTTACTCCGCCGCCTGCGCTTCCGACAAATTGTCGAGCGAGGAGATGATGTGCTCGGCCAGCGCGTCGGCGAGCGTCGAGGATTCGTGCGCGTTGCGGACGAGGCCGATGCGGCAGCCGGGAAGCTCGGGAAAGCCGTCGTTCGCGGCGAGGACGCGCATGCCCGGACGCAGGCCGGATTCCGGCAGCACCGACACCGCGAGCCCGGCGAGCACGGCGGCCGCAACCGCGCCGGCATTCGAGCTTGAATAGAGAACCCGATAGGGTCGCCCGACGGATTCGAGGCGCTCGATGGCGCCACGCCGCCACGAGCATGTCGGCCTTCCGAGCGCCAGCGGCACACGCTCTTCGCTGTGCGTCGCGTGACGATTCGAGGTGACCCAAAGGAGCCGCTCGCGCCGGAACGTTTCGGCCGCGCGTTTGGTTTCGCAATTGGTGACGATCGCGAGGTCGATCTCGTTGGCGTCGATGCGCTCGAGCAGATCGATAGACGGTTCGCAGATGACGGTGAGCTCGACGCCCGGATAAGCGCGCGAGAAGCGCGCCATGATCTCGGGCAGATAGCGATCGGCGTAATCGTCGGGCACGCCGAGGCGGACGCGGCCCGACAGCGCCGCGTCGGAAAAAGCGGCGATTGTCTCGACGTTGAGATTGACGATGCGCCGCGCGTAATCGAGCAGGCGCTGTCCGTCTTCGGTCAGCTTCGAGGCGCGGCCGTCGCGGGCGAAGATTGGCCGCTCGATGCGCTCCTCCAGCCGCTTCATCTGCATCGACACCGCCGACTGCGTCTTGTGCACGACATCGGCGGCGCGCGTGAAGCTGCCGGTTTCGGCAATGGCGATAAAGGTGCGGAGCTGGTCGACGTCGAGAAGGGCGGTCATGGGTCAAAGTCCTGATCTGCCGGGCCTCGAAGAGCGCCGGCGCCACATCATCGGCTCTTATCGATCAGATTAAAAACATTCGTTTCACTAATCAATAGGGCAGGCGCATATGGATTGCCGCACCCGACCGGAAATCGGGTGGGGCTTTCGGGTGTCTGCGGGACCTGGGATCGACGACATAGGGCGGCAAGGACGCCAACACCGCAAGGAGAACGACCATGAGCGCGCAATATTCAGTCATCCCGATCGCCGGCGGCACGCTGGCCCGGGTCTTCGCCTCGCTGCTGGCCATGGTGGCGCATTGGCTGAAAGCATTCGCGCGCGCTCGCCGCCACCGCCACGAGGCGACAGCTCTCGCACGCCTCGACCGCCGCATGCTTGCCGACATCGGCATCAGCCGGTCCGACGTCCGCGACGCCTTCTCGGAGCCGTTCTGGGAAGATCCGACCGCGCTTCTTCGTGAGCGCGCAATCGAGCGCCGCTGGGGTCACGCGCTGATGCGCGAGGAGGCCAAGCAGGGCTTCACGCGTCCGTCTACCGGACGCCCTGCGCGGCAGACGATCTGATTTCACGAAAACGGCCGACCCCTCTCTTCGGCCGTTCCGATCCGGGACAATGCGAACATCCCCTCTCGCATCCGGATCCAGCGCCCGCCGGCCCCTCCGGCGGGCGCTTTATTTTTTGATGGCTAGTTTCGATGTGCGGTCTGCTGCGCCACCGCGCGGCGGTCCTTCACGACGCCGATCGTGACGCCGAGCCGCGAGATCGTCGCGATCACCTTGCCGTCGGCGGCGCGGTCGCAATTCATGTGCGTGGGGGCGATGAAGAAATCGGCGGTCTTCCAGTTGTCGGTCCATTGCAGGCTTGCATCGTCATGCGCCTCGTCCTCGAACGAGGCGCGTTCGCCGCAGACCGCGACCGTGTAGAGATGTGAACCTGTGCCGGGGCTGTCGATCCTGGCGACGTAGCCTTCGAGGTCGCCGACCGCCTCCGGCATGATGCTGACCCAATAGTCGGTTGCGAAACGGCGCGAGGCGCCTCCAAGGCCGCCGATCAGCGGATTGTAATAGAGATATTGATAGGGATGCAGCCGCACGAGCAGCACCGCGTTGGCGGCGATCGCCACGACCACGACGGCCTTGGCGCCGACCGCGATCCAGCGCCGCAGCGCTCCGCGAGGCAACATCAGCCAGTCGAAGCCGATGCCGGCGAGCACGGCGAAAAGCGGCACCACGAACAGGAAATGGCGCATGCCGGTGAAGGCCGGCCCGCGATCGATCACCTCGCAGAGGATCGGAAAAACCGTCATGAACACGATGACGGCGACGTCGGCGCGCCGCCAAGGCCGTGCCTTATCGTGCCGTGCGAAACACGACAGCGACACCAGCGCACCGGCCAGCATGATCAGCGGCAGCTTGATGACGAGATAGAACGGCACGTACCAGCGCGGCACCTGGTCCATCTCGTAGACGCGGCCGGCGAGCAGCGTGTCGATATGATAGTGGAAGCCGCCGAAATCGATGAGCCCGCGCACCGGATTGAGCGGCGACAGCGCCGACCACGGCCATGCGGCGATCATCAGCACGTAGGCGATGGCGAAAGCCGGCGCCAACGCGACGGCCGATTGCGCAAAGAGGGCGAGGCGGTCGCGCGGCGGCTCCTGCCATGTGCGCGGCATGGCGATCAGCATGGCCATGCCGGCATAGCCGATCATCAGAAGTCCAAGCACGCGGATGCCGAGCGCGGCGCCGAGCAGGAGGCCGAAGCCGATTACGTGCCGCCGCCGCGGCTGCGGCAGATCGTGCATCGCGCGCAGGAGGAAATGGGCCGCGCCCGCCATCGCCGCGCCGAAGGGGATGTCCTTGGTGTGGTTGAACATCGAGCCGTACCACGGCCCGCAAGCGGCGAGCGCGAAGGCGGCGATGGCGCCGGCGCGCGGTCCGGCGACGAGGCGCGCAATGGCGAAGGCTGCGCCGATGCCGCCAATGCCGGTGAAGGCGCAGAGGATATGGCGGATGTCGTAGGGATCGAGGATGGGCAGCGTCCACTCGCATAGAGTGGCGACGACGTCGAACAGCCCGCCATAGAGATACAGATTGACGTAGTGGAACAACGACGTGTCGGTGAAGCCGCTGCGGAAATAATCGATGATCAATTCGCCGTAGCGCTGCTGCACCGGCTCGTCATTCGACACCGCATAGGCGCCGTAGGTGAGGAAGACCAGCACGACGAGCGCGACGAACAGCGCCGCCGCGGCGATGTCATAGGGCGACGCAGCTGCTATGCGCGCGCGCAGGCGTACTCCGAACCGTTGGATCGTCTCGCTCGGCGGCATGTCCCCGAAAGCGGCGCGCCCATGCCGAGCCACGCGGCCATCGGCGTGGGCAAAGAACGCCCGGCAGTCCCCCCGGTTATCGTTGCGCAGGATTTTGGCGCTCCGGAGCGTTTCTGTCATGCTGCACCTGCAAAATGGTCTGCGGGTGTGTTAAGATGCCGCTTAGGGGCGGCGTTCGGGGTTGGCGGCGCGGATGCGGTGTCTCATCGGATTGCTGATCGCCCTCGGGCTTATCGTGCCGTCGCTGTCCGCCCCGGCGCAGACCGGCTACGACCGCCGCGGCGGCGACTACCTGAAATTCGAGATCAAGAGTGGCGACCCGGCCGTCTGCGCAGCGCGCTGTGAGCGGGATTCGCGCTGCCGCGCCTGGAGTTTTTCATATCCTCGAACCGAGAGCACGGCCGCCGTCTGCTGGCTAAAATCCAAAGTGACGCCGCGCATGGCGGCCCAGTGCTGCGTATCCGGCGTCCGCGGCGCGGGCGTCACCGAGCCGGCGCACGGGCCGGTCGAATATTCGATCGACCGCACCGGCGGCGACCTGCGCTATTTCGATTTGAAGGCGCCCGACCCCGACGGGGCGTCGTGCCGGGCGGCCTGCGACGCCGAGGGCCGCTGCCGCGCCTGGACCTATGTGCGGCCCGGCTATATCAGCACGGCGCCGCGCTGCTATCTCAAGGGCAGGATCACGCGGCCGCGCAAGAAGCCTTGCTGCATTTCGGGCGTGGTGCGTTAGAACGCTGCAATGTCCGCCTGGGGTCATAAGCTCTCATTGCAGCGCATCCGTGCGAATGCCCGTAGAAGACTGAGAGTCCGTGAGTGTGGCTTCCGAACCTTGAGAGGGCGGAGCAACTACGACACAGGCTGCAGTCCTGGGCTGACGACCGCCGGCTGGGGCGACCACTCAACCATATTCCGGCCGTTGAACTTGGCTCGGTAAAGGGCGTCGTCCGCGCGCGCGATCAGGCTGTCAGGCGTATCGCCATCTTCGAACTGAGCAACGCCGAAGCTGCACGTCATCGTCCCGGCGCCGTCGATCACGAGCTTGCGGATCGAACCCCTCAAATTCTCAGCGAGCTGGCACGCCATCGGACCATTGCAGCCTGGGCAGAGGATGACGAACTCTTCCCCGCCCCAGCGCGCCAGTACATCCGAATTTCGGATGTTGGCGGTGACGAACCTGGACAGTTCGAGTAACACCTGGTCGCCGATCTGATGACCGTGGGTGTCGTTGACTTTTTTGAAATGATCGATGTCGTACAGCACCAGAGAAAGCGGCGTCTTATAGCGGTGCGCCCGCAGAATTTCCGTCGCCAACTCGCGATCAAATTTGCGTCGATTGAACAGGCCAGTCAGCGGATCGGTCGCCGCCCGCAGGTCCAGATTACGAGCTAACTCTTCAAGCTCAAGCCGTTTCTCCAATTGGACACGGTCATGAACCCACCGTTCTCGGCCCACAAGGTAGATAAGAGCCATGATCGTCATTTGAAATGTGATGATAATTCCTAAAACGCGACTGGCAAAAATTCCCGGCGGCGCTTTTTGCGTCACCAATGACCAGTTGCCGTGACTGATGGGCCGGCGTTGAAAATAGTCGCGCTCGCCATCGACCATAATCCAGCTTGAGCCGACAATTGGCCGTTGCAGGAGCGGATTATTCTTCAGCGCGCCGAACTGAGCCGACAACGCGGGTTGTAGTTCAAGAGGCAGTGGCCAAAGTGCCCGGAACCGCATCTCCGGCCGGTTTGTCACGGCAACAATGCCATGCGGATCAACGAGAAAGAAAGTACGATCGAAGCGGCTAAGATCCGCCTCGAAGTCCTCCAGGGATTTCTTGAGAACCGCGACGCCGATGACTTTGCCGCCTTCACCGCGCACGGGATAGCTCGCGTAGAAATTTCTCTGCCGGCCCTCAGCCTCGACTGCGAAGTGATAGCCGGCGTCACCGGCCATCGCTTTTTGAAAATAAGGGGCGGAAGCGTAAATCCCGGCGGCCAAACCGGACATGTTCGGCCGGGTCGAAGCGATCACGGATCCGAAGCGGTTTAGGATGTAGCCGTCACTGGCGCCGGCCGCATCGGTGTCCAAATTAAGAATCTCACTGGCGCTCCCACTATCCGGTCGTTCTGCATTTTCCAAGATCGAGACTACGCCGCGCGTACCCGCCATGGCTTTCACCATGGCTTCGACGGTGCGCGTTTCACCGCTCAGACGGCTCGCGACCAAGTCGAGATCGCCGAGTGCTTCTGCTTGAACGTTCTGTTTGTATATTCCGCCCAGATATTCCGTCATCAACCAGCCAAAGGCTAGGATCGTACCCATAGCAATCAGTGTCCAGACAAATTGCTTGCGCAGAAATTTGGAATAACGCGTTGACTCGGCATCGAACATGAGCCGCTGTCCCCAAAACGCCCAAATCGCGAACGCAATCCAGCAGGCGAGCAAGCCACGAATAAATTGTATAGGCACTCCCGTGAAGCGGACGAAGTCCTTGTAATTAAGGACATCGCCTTTCCATGACGGCGTCGCTGGCACAATGAGGCCGGCCGCGATGCCATACAGAGCGAATCCCAGAGCGGCAGAAAGAATCCACCGCCTTTCGACCGACACCGCGCCCCTTGCATGGAATGCGAGTACTGCGCTGGTTGCAAAGGCTCCCGTGGCGCCGAATGCGTAACGCGCGACGGCGTTCGCGCCATTCAACCCGGCGAGATGCGCGCCGAGCGCCACGACAAGAAGTAGCGGGACGTAGAGCCATCGCCCAGGTGCTTTCCAACCGAGCCGTACCGCCTCCAGCCGGGCAAATTCCAGCAGCAGAACGAAGGAGGCTGTCATGAGCGCGGTGCGGCTGATTGCGAAAGCCGGCGTGTCGCCAACAATCAGAGCGGTCAAATCTAGCCATTCGCCGGTGCCATGGAGGAGCGCAAAGAAACTGAGCACGGCCCATGGCGTGGTTTGCCGGCTGCCGCGCGCCAGGGCGAAACACACGCAACCG
>DATCFB010000247.1:0-4042 GCA_036509755.1 Pseudolabrys sp.
AATCCCGAGCGACGTCATCCAGCCGGTATGCGGATAGACGGTGAGTGCCGCCGCCGCCAGCGCGATGCCATAAGGCACGCCGCCGCCCTGGTCGTGCAGGCGCTGGATCCATTCTTGCCGCGCCAGGGCCTGCGGCAAGGGCAGCTTGCGGAATTGCAACAGCAACAGCGTCAGCGCGCCGCCGAATAGCGACGCATAGATCATGTAATCGAGCAGGTAGTCGAAGCCGAACCATAGGGCGGTTGCTGCCGCAAGCTTGGCGTCGCCGCCGCCGATCCAGCCCTGGGTAAAAAACACGAAGGCGACGACCAGGACCAGCGCTGCGGCGGCAAGATGCATCCCCACCGCCGGCCAGGTCATGCCGGTCGCGAGTGCCAGCAGCACGAAACCGGCGGCCAGCGCCAGCGACAGGCGATTCGAGATAGTCATCGTGAAGAGGTCGCTTGACGCCGCGAATGCCATCAGCGCCGGAAACAGCAGCAGCGTGATCGCGTTCGTGAACATCGTCTCCTCCGCACGGAAAGCCCGCGCCCCGCATCTTTACCGCGTCACGCTTTACCTTTCGTAAACCGCCGGACGGCAGGCGCCGCCTATTTGAGCTGCGACGCGATGCTGGAAAACTTGGCGTTGAGCGTCGTGCCCAGCCCGTTGACGACAGCGATGATAGCCACCGCAATACCGGCGGCGATCAGGCCGTATTCGATGGCGGTTGCGCCCGAGCCATCCTCGACGAAACGCAAAACGAGAAACTTCACTTCTTAACGACTCCTTAACGGGGCCATGCCGCCCTGCGCTGGGCCGGGCGTCTGTCCCGGTCGCCCGTCTTCGGGTCTCATATTCTTCGAGTCTCATATGTTGTTCGGCGCGGGCCTGCGCCAGCGGGCGCCAGGGACGCCCAGGACCGGTGGTTAAGAATCTCTTTACGGTTTGGCGAAACTGCAATTCTGACGATTTGCCGGTGATGCTTCACGCCGCTTTAACCGCGGTGGATCAATACCTGTCGTCGGATCAATTGTTCGCACGGAATCCACAAATCATGCTTCTGGAACTATTCGGCGTGCTCGAGGTCGCCGGTCAGACCGTTCTCAAGATCGTGCCGATCTCGATCGCGCTTGGCGTCGTTTTCGCCCTCCTAACGCACTGGTCGGCCTGCAATCCGGGCAAGCCGTGGTGGCAGAAGCGCGAGATCGTCACCGATATCACCTACTGGTTCATGATCCCGCTCGGCGCGCGCTTCGTTCGCATCGGGCTGCTGATCGTCGGCGCCGCGCTGTTCTTCAACATCCACGGTGCGCAGCCCTTGATGGATTTCTACGAGAACGGCCACGGCCCGGTGTCGCGTCTGCCGTTATGGCTCCAAGCCATCCTCTTTCTCGTACTGTCTGATTTGCTGATGTATTGGAATCATCGGCTCTTTCACGGCAGACATTTCTGGAAATACCACGCCGTGCACCACTCATCCGAAGAGCTCGATTGGATCTCGGCCGCGCGGTTTCATCCGATCAACCTGTTCCTCGGCAGCATCGCCGTCGACGTCGCGCTGCTACTCGTCGGCATTTCGCCCAATGTGATGCTGTGGATCGGCCCTTTCACCACGGCGCACTCCGCCTTCGTGCATGCCAATCTGAAGTGGGATCTGGGCCCCTTCAAGTATGTGCTGGCCAGCCCGATCTTCCATCGCTGGCATCACACAGCCCTGGAGAAGGGCGGCAACAAGAACTTCGCCAGCACGTTCCCGGTTCTCGATCTGCTGTTCGGTACCTGGTACATGCCCAAGAACGAATTCCCGGATGCCTACGGCATCGACGACCGCAATTTCCCCGAAAGCTTCGGGGCGCAGATGGTCTACCCGTTCCGGCAGTGAGGCGGGCCGGCCTTCGGCCGCATTCTTTGCACTTCGTTCATGTCTTTGCAGTCAAATCGCTGGAGGCGGGATGACTATTTCCGCGAGGCTTTTGTTCGCGTTCGTGTAGTGTATCGGAGAGTGCGATGTCGGCCGTGTATCTGGCCATATCCTGCCGCCGGCTGCGGCTTGCGACCGCGTTCGCGCTGGCGCTCGGTGCCGCGTTTGCCACCCCGGTATTCGCCGATAATATCAGCGTCAATGTCGACGAGGCACGCATTATGCGCCTGCCCGACGGCGTCTCCACCATCGTCATCGGCAATCCGCTGATCGCCGACGCCACGCTCCAGCCCGGCGGCATTCTTGTGCTCACCGGCAAAGGCTACGGCGCGACCAACCTGATGGCGCTCGACCGGACCGGCCGGGTCGTCCTGACCAAGACCATCAAGGTCATCGCAGCCAAAAGCTCGGACCTCGTCGTTGTCTATCGCGGTATGGAGCGCGAATCCTATAGCTGTGCGCCGGTGTGCGAGCGGCGCATCACGCTCGGCGACTCGACGCCCTATTTCAATAATGCCCTGACACAGAGCGGCGCGCGGAACCGCGAAGCGGCAACGGCGCCGAAATGAACGCGGTTAACGGGTGCTAAACGGGCGGTTCGGATTTCGCCGCGGTTCGGAAACGGAATTCCAAGTTCAAGTTGCTAGAACTGGCCGGTTCTTACCCGTTCGAGACAGCGTCGATGGCTAATTCCCCGCGCAGCCGGATTGTCCGCCGCATGCTTGGCGCGCTGCCGATCCGCTTGGCACGCCGCTTTGCCCGCCGGCAGGACGGTTCGGCCGCGGTCGAGTTCTCGCTTGTCGCGCTGCCGTTCCTGGCCCTGATGTTCGCGATAATCGAGACGGCGCTGGTGTTCTTCGCGGGGCAGACGTTGGAAGCCGCCGTCGCCGATTCGGCTCGCCTGATCATGACCGGGCAGGCGCAGACCGCGAACTTCAGCGCGGCCGATTTCAAGACGCAGGTGTGCAACCGCATCGCCGGCCTGTTCGACTGCACAGGGGGCGTTTATGTCGACGTGAAGAGCTATGCGAACTTCGGCGCGATCAGTTCCGCGTCGCCGGTGACCAACAACCAGTTTGATCCCACCAAGGTCGGCTATTCGCTGGCCGGCCCCGGCTGCATCCAGGTCGTCTCGCTTTATTACCAATGGCCGATCTACGTGTCGCTGCTCGGGGATAGTCTCTCGAATCTGAGCGGCAACTATCGGCTCCTGGCGGCGAGCGCCGTGTTCAAGAACGAGCCCTATTCGACCACGGGCGGCTGCACATGATGATCCGCCGCCTCGCACGAGTCATCCCGTTCGCGCGTGACCGGCGCGGCGTCTCCGCCGTCGAATTCGCGCTGGTGGCACCGATGATGATCGCGCTCTATTTCGGCTGCACCGAAATCTCCGACGGCGTCGCCGTCGACCGCAAGGTCAGCCTGACGTCGGCCACGCTCGCCAACCTCGTCGCCCAGTCGACGTCGCTGGCCACAACGGACATGACCAATATCTTCAACGCCTCGACCGCGATCATCCAGCCTTATTCGGCGAGCAACCTGAAGATGACGGTCGTGTGCCTCAGCATCGACGCCAATAAGAACGTCACAACGAAGTGGACGGCAGTCGGAACCAACGGCGGAACCGGCATGGCAGTGACGGTGCCGACCGACCTGAAAATCGCGAGCACACAACTGATTTTGGCTCAGGTGAGCTACGGCTACAAGCCGATCGTCGGCTACACCATCACCGGCACCCTCACGCTATCGGACCAGATGTTCATGATGCCCCGCATTACGGCGCCGACCTACGGCACCACCTCGTGCAGCAGCTAAACGCCGGGCTCAATGCTTCGGCAGTTCGGCGATCGGCAGTGCGGTCGTCTGCTTGATACGCTCCATGGCGAAGCGCGAAGTGACGTTCTTCAGCGGCACCGTTTCGATCAGTTTCTTGTAGAACGTGTCGTAGCTCTGCATGTCCTTGACGACGACGCGCAGCATGTAATCGACGTCGCCGGCCATGCGGTAGAACTCCATCACCTCCGGCATCGCGCTCACCGTCTCGGCAAATCGCTTCAGCCAGTCCTGCGAATGGTCGCCGGTCTCGACCGAGACGAAGACGGTGATGCCGAGGCCGATCTTCTCGGGATCGACGAGCGC
>DATCFB010000248.1:0-2084 GCA_036509755.1 Pseudolabrys sp.
GACGAGGAAATTCACATCAGAGCCAGCGAATGCCCGCCATTCGGGGATTTTGCGGCTGGGCTGAATCTGATACCTCCAGAAGCCGATCCAAACTCATCGATTTTACTCAGCGCATTTTGAGTCAGACTCTCAGGATGACGAAGTACAGACGCTACGCCCGGAGCTCCCTTACTGCCCTTCCCGCCAGATGCCGAGCGCTTTCTGCGCGGGCTTGTCGGAGATCGAAAACAGCACCGCGTCGCTGTTGCCGCCGACCGTGTGCTGGTAACGCTTCCATGGCGGCACGACGAACACGTCGTTGACGCCCCATTCGAACGACTTGCCGTCGATCACCGTCGTGCCCGTGCCTTCGGCCACGCAGAACACCGTACCGTCGGTCGAGCGGTAGGGCTCGCCCGCAAAGCCCTTCGGCAGCAGCGACAAATTGGCGCCCATCGTCGGCAGCACCGGGCCGCCATTGATCGGGTTGGCGTAGCGCACACGCGCGCCGTGGCGCTTGTCGACGTCGCCGGTCTTTTTCAGGCGTTCGAGGATCGGCTTCATCTTGGCGTACGGATAATTGATGACCGGCGAGCGGTTCATGTGCGCCGGCGCGCCGTCAGGCAGCACGCCCATCGCGTAACGGTCGAACGAGTCGCCGTCCTCGTGATTGACGTTCTGCATCTTCTCGTCGAAGTGGTTGGCGAACGACGCCTGGAAGTGGTTGACCGTCGGCATGTCGAGCACGTCGAGCCACATCACCGGCTCCTTGCCGGGATTGCCGTGATCGTGCGGCGCCCAGTTGGCGGTGATGATGAAGTCGCCGTGCTCCATCTCCGACTTCTCGCCCTCGACCGCGGTGTAGGCACCTTTGCCCTTGAGCACGAAGCGGATGGCGGAGGAGACGTGCTGATGCGCGTCGGCGACCTCGCCCGGCATGATGAGCTGGATGCCGGCGAACAGCGAATTGGTGACGCGCGACTTGCCGGGGTCGCCGGGATTCTCGAGCACCAGCACGCGGCGCTCGGCCTCCTCGGCGGTGATGACGTCGCCGGCCTCGAGCATCAGCTTCTCGACCTGCGAAAATTTCCACAGCGCCGGCACCATCTGCGTCTTCGGCTCCGGCGTGACGAGGCCCTTCAGGACCTCCCACAGCGGCGTCAGATGGAATTCGGAGATCTTGTCGTAATAGGCCTGCCGCGCATTCTGGATGTTGTGCTTGGGATCAGCATGGGCCGTTGCGGTCGCCATGGGACGTCCTCCGTGGAAGTCGAATAGTTCGATTTGTAACCACTATAGCCTGTCGCGCTGTGGGCGGAAATGCCGGATTCCGCTCGCCCGCCATGCGCTTCGATCTAGTTATTGACCGAGCCGCCGTCCACCACCAGCGATTGCCCCGTGACGAAATCGCTGTCGGCGGAGGCCAGGAACACCAGGGCGCCCACGAGGTCTTCCGGATAGCCGTCGCGCTGGAAAGCGCGGCTGTTGCGCACGGGCACGCGCTCCTCCTCGACGTGCGTCGCATTCGCAAGCCCGGTGTCGCTGAGGATGTAGCCGGGCGACAGCGAATTCACCGCGATACCGTATTGGCCGAGTTCGCGCGAGAGAGCGCGCGTGAAGGCGAGCATGGCACCTTTCGAGGTGACGTAGGGCAGCATGCGCGGCACGCCCTTGTAGGCGGCGCCGGAGGCGATGTTGATGATCTTGCCGCTCTTCTGCGCGATCATGTGCGGCGCGACGTGGCGCACCATCAAATACGGCCCGCGCACATTGATCGCCATGACGCGATCCCAGACCTCGACGTCCCATTCGTTGAAATTGCGTGGGCTCAGCTTGGCGTAGAGCGCGGCATTGTTGACCAGGATGTCGATGCGGCCGAAGCGTTCGGCCGTCTCGGCGACGAGCGCCTTGACCGACGTTTCGTCGCTGACGTCGAAGGTGAAGGTTGCGGCGGCGGCCTTGCCGTGCTTGCCGCAAATTTCCGCGGCGAGCGCCGCCCCGTCCTCGATGTCGGCGATCATGACGCGCGCGCCGGCCGCCGCCAGCGCCCCCGCGTAATGCGCGCCGATGCCCCTGGCGCCGCCGGTGACGATTGCCGTTTTGCC
>DATCFB010000249.1:0-5223 GCA_036509755.1 Pseudolabrys sp.
CTGAATCGCCGCGCGCAGCACGCGGTCGAGGCCGAAGCGGCCGTGCGCCTTCAGGATCTGCTCCCAGGCATCGATGGCGCCCGGCACGGTGACGGCATGGATCGACGTGCCGATCTCGCGAAGCCCCTTGTCGCGCAGCGCGTCATAGGACGCCGCGGCGCCGGAGCGGCCGGAGCCGTTGTAGCCCCACACGGCGTCGGCCGGCTTCGAGACCAGCGCGTAGCAGTCGCCGCCAATGCCGGTCATGTGCGGCTCGACCACGCACAGCGTCGCAACTGCGGCAACGGCCGCATCGGCCGCGGTGCCACCGTCGCGCAGGACATCGATCGCCGCCAGAGTGGCGAGTGGATGCGAGGTGGCGGCCATGACGTTCATGGCAATGACGGGCGAGCGCCCGGGAAGCTGGAAATCGCGGCTCATGTCACGTCCGGAATTTATAAAAAGATCAGGTGGGGAGATGTCCGCCGACGCCTTCGACGGTGAGATCGCGCTGCGCCGAGCGCAACGTCACGGCGAAGCCGGCGATGACGTCGACGAAGCTGATGACCATCAGGATGAAAAAGGTGCCGGTGGCGGTCTGCTTCACCAGCAGGAACTCGACCAGCATGCCGAGGAACAGAACAAGCGACAGGCTATGGTCGAGAATGGTGCGCACGCCGATGCGCGTCGACTTCATGACCTCTCCGGCGAGCAGCACGATGGCGAGCGTGATCAAAAGATCGCTCGGCGACATCGCCCAGTCGGCACCCGATATCATGTGCACGCTGAACAGCGTCCCGGTCCAGGCGACGCCCGGCATCAGGAAAGCGACGATGTTGTAGACGGCGAAGGTGATGAGCAGCAGAGGAAAGCCAAGCAGGTACATGCGAGCTTTCCTCGGTCTGCGACTGGCCCGGATCAGGCCTCGGTCTTCACCTTGAGAACTTGTCGGCCTTTGTACATGCCGGTCTTCAGGTCAATGTGATGCGGACGGCGGAGCTCACCCGAGTCCTTGTCCTCGACGTAAGTGGGACGCTTGAGCGCGTCGGCCGAACGGCGCATGCCGCGGCGTGAGGGCGAGGTTTTTCGCTTCGGAACAGCCATCATCAAACTCCAGAAAAGGCTCGGAACGGCGCGGAACTGCCCTAGCGGGGTCCGTCATGCCGATTTGCGCGCGCTTATAGTGGATGGCCTGCCGCAAGGCTAGCCCCGTCAGTGGCCGCGGATGCAAGTCGCCGCCTGTGGCGAGCGTCCCGATCGGGCCTCGTAGAGTCCTGCGAGCCTTCGCAGGCCCGGCCCGGGACTGCGAGCGCTGCGGTCGTGCGGATTGGGCAGAACCGAAGCCAGCAGGGCCGCCTGATAACGGGATAGATCGCGGGCCGGCTTGTGGAAGGCGTATTCCGCTCCCGCCTCGACCCCGAACTGGCCGCCCGGGCCCCATTCGGCGACGTTCAGGTAGATTTCCAGGATGCGCTGCTTGGACAGGACCAGATCGATCCACAGCGCCAGCGGGAATTCCAGGGCCTTGCGCACGTAGCTGCGCGAGTTCCAGAGGAACAGGTTTTTGGCCACCTGCTGGGTGATGGTCGAGCCGCCGCGCATGTCCTCGATGTTGTCGGCGTCGTCGAGGGCCGCCTGGAGGCCGTGGAAGTCGATGCCGTAGTGCTCGCAGAAACGCCCGTCCTCGGCGACGATCACCGCCAACTGCAAGTTCGGCGAGATGCGCGACAGCGGCACGTAGGTGCGCACCACCGGCTCGCCCACGATCCGCCGCCAGATCATCACGGTCGAGACCGGCTCCACGACAGCGTAGAGCGGGGTAAGCGCATAGGGGAGAAGGATCAGGCCGAGCAGCGTCAGCAGGACGATGCGCACGGGCCGCGGCGCCCGCGGCAGCCGCAGGACGTCATAGGCGACGCTCAAGCGGCGAGGTTTGGAGCGGGAACGAGCCATGCCGGGCGACACTAACTCATCCCCCACCAGGATTGCCGTCCCTGCGGCATTGAGGCTAACAAGGCCGCATGGACGCTGTTCCCGACCAGGATTTCACTCGCCGCCTGTCCGCCGTGGCCGCCGACGCGGAGACCGCCCTCGATCACCTGCTTGGCTCAGCCACCCTGCCCGGCGAGGTCGTCCGGCCGGAGCGGCTGATGTCGGCCATGCGCCACGCCGTGCTCGGCGGCGGCAAGCGCCTGCGCCCCTTCCTCGTGGTCGAGAGCGCGGCGCTGTTCGGCGCGATCGGCCAAGGGCCGCTGCTGGCCGGCTGCGCGCTGGAATGCCTGCACTGCTATTCGCTGGTGCACGACGACCTGCCCTCGATGGACAATGACGACCTGCGTCGCGGCCGCCCGACCGTACACAAGGCCTTTGACGAGGCGACCGCCATCCTCGTCGGCGACGCGCTCCTGACGCTCGCCTTCGACATCCTCGCGCGTGACGAGGTGCATGCCGATGCCGGCGTGCGCGTCGAGCTGGTGCGCGAGCTTGCGCGTAGCGCTGGAATCGGCGGCATGGTCGGCGGGCAATTGCTCGACCTCGCCGCCGAAGGCCGTTTCGACAAGAAGCGCGCGCTGAGCGAGAGCGAGATCGTCACCTTGCAGGCGATGAAGACCGGCGCGCTGTTACGCTTCGCCTGCCGCGCAGGCGGCATCCTCGGCAAGGCCGACGCCTCGTCGCGCGCGGCGATCGACCGCTACGGCGCGATCGTCGGTCAAGCCTTCCAGATCGCCGACGATCTGCTCGACGTCGAGAGCGACACCGCCACGTTAGGCAAAGCTGCCGGCAAGGACGCCGCGGCGGGCAAGGGCACGCTCGTCACCGCGCTCGGCATCGACGGCGCGCGCACCAAGCTCGACGCGCTCGTCACCGAGGCCGAGACCGTGCTCGAGCCGTTCGGCGTCAAGGCCGACATCCTGCGCGCCACCGCGCGCTTCATCGCGCAGCGGCGCACTTGAGATCGCGACGGATAGCCATGGCCAAGACGAAAAAATCGGTCGCACCGCTCAAGCCACTGCCGATTCGCTTCGTGCGGCTGCACGCCAAGCTGGTCATCGGCGCGCTCGTCGGACTGATCGTCGTCGCGATGGCGCCGTTCACGTTGTGGACGACCCGGATGCTGGCCGGCTGGGACATCGGCGTCGCGCTCTATCTCGCGCTCATCCAAATCACGATGGCGCGTTGCGACATAGACCGCATCCGCCTGCGCGCCGCCGAGCAGGATGAAAGCGCCTTCGCCATCCTGCTGCTGACCATGCTCGCAACCTTCGCGAGCCTGGTCGCCATCGTGTTCGCGCTCGGCGGCTCCAAGCAGGCGCCGCACGAAAACGCCGCGGTGCTGATCCTGCTGACGATCGCCACCATCGTGCTGTCGTGGTTCTTCGTGCATACGATCTTTGCATTGCACTACGCGCATGAATATTACGGCGAGCGCAGGGACGGCGCCATCGGCGGGCTCAATTTCCCGGGCGACCAAAAACCCGACTATTGGGATTTTTTCTATTTCTCGCTGGTGATCGGCATGACCTCGCAGGTGTCAGACGTGGCCATCACCAGCAAGACGATCAGGCGGGTCGCCACCATGCACGGCGTGCTGTCGTTCTTCTTCAACGTCACCGTGCTGGCGCTGACCGTCAACACCATGTCGAACGCGATCTAAGCGGCGGCGCTTGCTCTGGGCGACATTTCCGCCACTCTAGTGGCGGACGCCCTTCGCCCGCGAGTTTGAGGACGGTTTTCGATGACGGCCATATTCGGGACCGTGCTGTTGATGATGGCAGTGCTGGCTGCCGTGGCGGTGGCGGCGCGGCGGCTCAAAGTCGCTCCGTCGATCGTGCTCGTCGTCGCCGGCGTCGGTGTCGCGCTGATTCCCGGCCTGCCCGCGGTGAGCCTGGCACCGGAGCTGGTGCTGCTCGTCATCCTGCCGCCACTCATCTATTCCGCCGGCGTCTCCATGAGCTGGCGCGAATTCCGCTTCAACCTGCGTCCGATCTCGCTGCTCGCCTTTGGCTGCGTCCTGTTCACGACCTGCGCCATCGCCGCTGCCGCGCATTACCTGCTGCATTTTGCCTGGCCGGTTGGCTTTGTCCTCGGCGCCATCGTCGCGCCGCCTGACACGGTGGCGCCGCTTGCCATCGCGCGCCGGATCGGCTTGCCGCGGCGACTCGTCGTGGTGCTGGAAGGCGAAGGACTGGCCAATGACGCCACCGCGCTCATCCTCTACCGTTTCGCGGTGGCCGTCACGGCGACCGGTGTGTTCTCGCCGGGCCAGGCCGCCGGCACGTTTGCGCTGATCGTCGTCGGTGAAATTCTCTGGGGCATCGCCGTCGGCTGGGCCAGCCTGAAGCTGCGCCAATGGGCACACGATCCGCGGGTCGAGATCACGCTGTCGCTGATGACACCCTATGTCGCATTCTGGGCGCCGGAGCATCTTGGCGGCTCCGGCGTGCTCGCTACCGTCGCCTGCGGACTGTGGGTGAGTTGGAACGGGCCGCGGCTCATCTCGTCGGCGACGCGGCTGCAAGGCATTTTCTTCTGGGACCTCATCGTCTATCTGATCGAGGGCTTCGTCTTCCTGCTCACCGGCCTGCAGGCGCGCGCGCTACTCGACAACTCGCATGCTTTTCAGCTCTCCGAAATCGTCATTGCCATCGGCGTGACGACGGCGATCGCCATTGCTGCGCGTTTCATCTGGGTATTTCCAGCGACCTATCTACCGCGCTGGCTCATTCCCCACATTGCCACGCGCGATCCGGCGCCGGCATGGCAGTTTCCATTCTTCCTGTCGTTCACCGGCGTGCGCGGCGTCGTCTCGCTCGCCGCGGCTCTCGCCATTCCTTACGTCACCGCGAGCGGCGCCGCCTTTCCTCATCGCGAGATGATCCTGTTCGTCACCTTCGGCGTCATTATCCTGACGCTGGTCGGACAGGGCGCGGTGCTGCCGGCCGTGGCGCGCTGGCTCGGCCTGACGCGGCTCGGCGACCAAGAGCGACGGCACGAGATCAAGGCCGAGCTCGCCGGCCGCCAGGCGGCGCTGAAGAAAGTGATCGACCGGCTCGAGGACCTCGTCACCGACCGCAAGATTCCCGAGGACGTCATCACGCTCTTGCGCACGCGCAACGAGAGCCGGCAGCAGATCCTGCCGAGTGACCGCGACGACGCGCTCGATCGCCTGCGGCTGTCGGCCGAGATCAAGAAGGATCTGATCGACGCCGAGCGCGAATTCATCTACCAGCTTCTGCGCGACGG
>DATCFB010000250.1:0-13082 GCA_036509755.1 Pseudolabrys sp.
CGGGGTTCACCTGCGAGATGACGTTTCCGATGGAGATGGCGACGGGCGCAGCGCGCGGCGGCAGTTCGGGCTGACTGGAAGGGCAGCGGGGTCGGATGGTGGAGCCAGGCGGGATCGAACCGCCGACCTCCTCATTGCGAACGAGGCGCTCTCCCAGCTGAGCTATGGCCCCAACCGACTCCGGCGGACGCCAAAGCGGAGGCGCACACCCGAATTTTTCACAAGTGGCCGCCATTTAGGGCCGCCTTGGAGGGCTGTCAAGGCAAGCGTCGCTCCGGAGCGGGGCCCCCTTTTCGGCGGCGCGCCAAGCAGGTATTCGTGACGCGGGCGTGCCCCAGGGAGGCTTCGATGAACCCGTTTTTGTGGCTGGTCGATACAATCATCACCATCTACATATGGCTGTTGATCGCCTCGGCCGTGCTGTCGTGGCTCATCGCGTTCAACGTGGTCAACACGCGCAACCCGATCGTGCACTCGGTCGGCGAATTCCTCTATCGCATCACCGAGCCGCTGTTGCGGCCGATCCGCAACATGCTGCCCAATCTCGGCGGCATCGACGTCTCGCCGGTCATTCTCATCATCGGGCTGCTGTTCCTGCGCCAACTGATCTTCTGGCTCTATTTCCGTCTGTTCATGTAGCCGGCGCAAGTTCACCCCGGCTCGCGCAGACGCACCGCGATCCGGAGACATCGGAACATTGATTGCGGCGCTGGAGAAGCCCCGCGCTTGGCGCTAAAAAGCCCTTCGATCGGGCACGGACATGAGCGCACAAATCATCGACGGCAAGAGCATCGCGGCCGAACTGCGCGGCAAGGTCGCGCGCGAGGCTGCGCGCGTCGCCGCCGCGCACAATGTCGTCCCGGCCATCGTGGTGGTGCTGGTCGGCGAAGATCCGGCGAGCGACGTTTATGTCCGGTCGAAATCGAAGGCGTTCGCGGAAGCCGGCATGCGAGCCGGCGACCGTAAGCTGCCGGCGACGACGAGCGAAGCCGAATTGCTGGCGCTGATCGCCGAGCTCAATGCCGACCACGACGTGAACGGCATCTTGGTGCAACTGCCGCTGCCGAAGCAAATCGATCCGCATCGCGTCATCGCGGCGATCGATCCGGCCAAGGACGTCGACGGCTTCAACCCGGTCAATGTCGGCCGGCTTGCCCGCGGGCTTTCCACGATGGCGCCGTGCACACCGCTCGGCTGCGTCATGCTGGCCAAGACGGTGCATTCCTCGCTCGCCGGCATGGAGGCGGTCGTCGTCGGCCGCTCCAACATCGTCGGCAAGCCGGTCATGCAGCTACTGCTGGCCGAGAACGCGACGGTGACCGTCGCCCATTCGAAGACGCGCGACTTGCCGGCAGTGTGCCGGCGTGCGGACCTCCTGGTGGCGGCGATCGGCAGGCCGGAAATGGTGCGCGGCGACTGGATCAAGCCGGGCGCCACGGTGATCGACGTCGGCATCAATCGAGTCGCCGACGAGGCCGGCAAGTCGAAGATCGTCGGCGACGTGGCTTATGCCGAGGCGGAGAAGGTCGCCGGCGCAATCACGCCGGTGCCCGGCGGCGTCGGGCCGATGACCATTGCCTGCCTGCTCCTGAATACGCTGCGCGCCGCCTGCGCCCAGAACAGGCTGCCGGAGCCGCAAATCTGATCTGAAAGTGTTGTGCACTTAAACGAAATGGCCGGGACACGCCCGGCCACGGCAGCCGCATTGCGGCGGAAAAGCCCTAGGCCTGCCAGGCGTAGGCGACCTTATCCAGCGTCTTGGCGCCGAAGCGTTCCGATGAGCGCGCGACGGCATGACCGCCGAGCGCACGATAGAACTCCGTCGCCGGCTCGTTGTCCGACAGCGCCCAGACGACCAGGCTCTTCAAACCACTCTGCACCAGATCTTTGCGCGCGGCAGTGAACAGCCGGCGGCCGAAGCCGAGGCCCTGGAATTCCGGACGCAGATACAGCTCGTAGACTTCGCCGTCATAGAACAGGCTGCGCGCGCGATTGCGGCCGTAATTGGCGTAGCCGGCGATGCGCTCGCCGAACTGAAGGATGGTGATCCGGCTGCCTTTGCGGATCGCCGAATCCCACCAGTCGGGGCCGCGGCGGTTGATCAGCTTGTCCAGCTCGTTGCCCGGAATGATTCCCTGATAGGCGCCGCGCCATGCGTCGTCATGCGTCTCCGCGACGTTGCTCGCATCGGAGGTCTTGGCGCGGCGAATCTCTATGAGGGTCGTGCTCATATGAGGATAGAAGCAACGAACTCCGGCGCCTTCAAGCCCTATCGTTAATGATGGGTTAACGGTGTGGATTAGTGGCCACACAAGGGCTCAACGGACGACCCGGCGACGAAAAATCCCGAGTCAGAACAAGCGGTCAGCGTCGGAGTCAGGAATTCGAGCGCGCAAGACGAGGAATCGGTTCGATTTAATTCCGGCGACCGCGTTTTTTTGTCAGGAGCCGCGTTCGCGCACCGCGACTCGCGTCCGAATCAGCTCGTCCGAGCCGATCTGAAGAACGCAGCCGGCTCTTCTTGAAGTGACCGGCCGCTGTCGACAAGCCAGGTGCGTCGCAGAACGCGCCTCAGACCGCCTCGGCTTCCTTCTGCCGATCGGCTCTCTTGCGCTCGTTCTCGTCGAGCAGCTTCTTGCGCAGGCGGATCGACTTCGGCGTGACCTCGACCAGCTCATCTTCCTCGATATAGGCCAGCGCCTTTTCCAGCGTCATTTTGATCGGCGGCGTCAGACGCACCGCTTCATCCTTCGACGTGGTGCGGATGTTGGTGAGCTGCTTGCCCTTCAAGACGTTGACGACGAGGTCGTTGTCGCGCGTGTGCTCGCCGACGATCATGCCGGTGTACACCTTCCAGCCGGGCTCGATCATCATCGGACCGCGGTCCTCCAGGTTCCACAGCGCGTAGGCGACCGCCTCGCCCTTGTCGTTGGAGATCAGAACGCCATTGCGGCGGCCCTGGATCGTGCCCTTGTACGGAGCATAGGCGTGGAAGATGCGGTTCATGATGGCGGTGCCGCGCGTGTCGGTGAGCAGTTCGCCCTGATAACCGATCAGCCCGCGCGTCGGCGCGTGGAAGACGAGACGCACACGGCCGCCGCCGGACGGCTTCAATTCGGTCATTTCGGCTTTGCGCTCGGACATCTTCTGCACGACGATGCCGGAGTGCTCCTCGTCGACGTCGATGACGACCTCTTCGATCGGCTCTTCCAGCTCACCGGCGTCGTCCTTGCGCAGGAGCACCCTTGGCCGCGACACCGACAATTCGAAGCCTTCGCGTCGCATGGTCTCGATCAGGATGCCGAGCTGCAATTCGCCGCGGCCGGCGACTTCCATCGCGTCCTTGTCGTCCGACTCGCGCACACGCAGCGCCACGTTGCCTTCCGCCTCGCGCAGCAGGCGGTCGCGGATCATGCGGCCCGTGACTTTTGTGCCTTCGGTTCCGGCGAGCGGCGAGTCGTTGACGCGGAAGGTCATCGCCAGGGTCGGCGGATCGATCGGCTGCGCCGGGATCGGAATTTCCACTGACGGATCGCAGATCGTCATCGCCACGGTGGCGTTCGGCAGCCCGGCGAGCGCGACGATGTCGCCCGCGTCGGCCTCCTCGACCCCCTGGCGCTCGATACCGCGGAACGCGAGCACCTTGGTGACCCGGCCGCTCTCGATGAGCTTGCCGTCGCGGTCGAGCACCTGCACCGTCTGGTTCGGCTTGACGCTGCCGGAGGTGATGCGGCCGGTGATGATACGCCCGAGATAATTATTGGCCTCGATGATCGTGCCGAGCAGACGGAACGGGCCCTGTTCGACGACGGGCGGCCGCACGTGGCGCAGCACCAGATCGAACAGCGGCTTCATGCCGTCGTCGTGCGAGTCTTCGAGGCTGGTCGCCATCCAGCCTTGCTTGGCCGAGCCATAGAGGATCGGGAAGTCGAGTTGCTCGTCCGTCGCGTCTAGGGCCGCGAAAAGATCGAACACTTCGTTGATCACCTCGATCGGCCGTGCGTCGGGACGATCGACCTTGTTGATCACGACGATTGGCTTGAGGCCCATGCGCAGCGCCTTCGACACCACGAATTTCGTCTGCGGCAGCGGACCCTCGGCGGCATCGACCAGCACCAGCGCGCCGTCCACCATGTTGAGGATGCGCTCGACCTCGCCGCCGAAGTCGGCGTGGCCGGGCGTGTCGACGATGTTGATGCGGGTACCCTGCCATTCGACGGAGGCCGCCTTGGCGAGGATCGTGATGCCGCGCTCGCGCTCGAGATCGTTGGAATCCATAGCGCGTTCGACCTGACGCTCGTTCTCGCGATAGACCCCCGACTGTTGCAGGAGCCGGTCGACCAGGGTCGTTTTGCCGTGGTCGACATGCGCGATGATGGCGACGTTGCGAAGGTCCATTTGCGTTTCCAAAAATCAAAGCGCGGGCCCCCTCGGGGAGCCCGCGGCACGCGACACTATTGCGGCGCAATATAGTCACGAAAGACCGATTGGCAACCGGCCATTCCGCCGTGTCCTTGCGCAGTTAATAGCGGCTTTTGCCGGTCCGTTCCCGCCGCTTGCTTCGGGAAATGCGGGGCTTCCACCGCAGCGGGCCTAGCCCGGTTGGGTGGTGCAGATCGGCTAATGCGAGAGCCCGAGCGCGGGTTGCGGCGCGCCGGCACGCCAACCACATGTCGGGCATGGCATTCGCACGCACAGCCTTCTGGCGGCAGGAGCAACCCGGCACTGGCGAAGAGTCGTTGCGGCGCAGATTTTGGCGCAAGCTCACCGCGGTGATCGCGCGCGTCCCCTTCGCCGAGGAACTGCTCGCCGCCTATTACTGTGCTTTCGACCGCGCCACGCCGGTGTCGGTGAAGGCCACGCTCGTCGGTGCCATCGCCTATTTCGTGCTCCCGATCGACGCGATTCCGGACGTGCTTCCGATACTCGGCTTCACCGACGACGCAGCCGTGCTCACCACCGCGCTGCGCCTGGTCGCAAACCATGTGACGCCGGAGCACCGCACGATGGCCCTGGAAAAGCTTACGGCCATGTTGGAGCAGGCTCGCGGCGCTTGAGGTGCCCGGCTGCGACGAGCGGGCTACATGCGCAAGATGACCTTGCCCATCACCTTGCGCGCGGCGATCGCTTTCAGCGCCGTTGCCGCTTCGGCGAGCGGATAGACGGCGTGTACGTGCGTCGATAACTTCCCCTGCATCGCCCAGTCGAGGAGTTGCGCGGTATTCTCGCGATGGCCTGCGAGATCGCGCTCGGTCCATGCGCCCCAAGCGACGCCGCGCACGTCGCAGTTTTTCAACAGAACGAGATTGAGCGGGATCTTCGGGATCTCGCCCGCAGCGAAACCGACCGCCAGGAAGCGACCTTCCCACGCCATTGCGCGCAACGCTGCCTCGGAATACGAGCCGCCGACCGGATCGTAGACGACGTCGACGCCGCGGCCCTCGGTGAGCTTGCGCAGCGATTCTTTCAAATCCTCGCTGCTATAATCGATGCCGAGATCGGCGCCGTGTTTCCTGGCGAAGTCGATCTTTTCGGCCGACGAGGCACAAGCGATGACACGCGCGCCCATCAATTTGCCGATCTCGATCGCCGCAAGCCCGACGCCACCGGAGGCGCCGAGCACCGCGATGGTCTCACCGGACCTCAGACCGGCGCGATTTTTGAGCGCGTAATACGAGGTGCCGTAGGTCACGCACAGCCCCGCGGCATGGTCGAAATCGAGCCCATCCGGGATACGCACCGCCTGCGCCGCCGGCAGCGCGATGCGCTCGCGCGCCGCGCCATAGCGCGAATAAGCGAGCACCCGGTCGCCCACCTTCAGCGTAGTGACGCCCGCTCCGAGGCTCTCGACCACGCCGGCGCATTCGGCCGCCGGGGAGAACGGAAACGGCGGCTTGACCTGGTACTTGCCGGCGATGATCAAAGTATCGAAGAAATTCAGCGCGGCCGCATGGATGCGGACAACGACTTCGCCGCTGCCCGCGACAGGGTTGGGTACGTCGCTCAGAACAAGATCGTCGGGCGTACCATAGTGGGTGCAAAGCAAGGCTTTCATGGGTAAAATCGCCTGTGGATGGCGTGCGGCCGGAGGCGGGTTTTTAGCATGGGACTGTAAGCTTGCACGTCAGCCGATGTTAACTTTCCTGCGCCCAATCTTGCGGGCCGCGACCCTTGGTCGCCTTCACAATGCCGATATTCGCCCATAATCGGGCTTGTATCCACGCGAACCGAAGTGCGGCGGTCAACCGCCGTCACGTCAAACCGGTAGGGCCCGACGGACATGACACATTTGACCCGAAGCACCTTTGTCCTGTTGACCGCGGTCGCATTCGCTTCCGCCGCGTTCGCGCAGCCGAAGAAGAACCCGACGGAGCAAGCGGTCCTGCTCGGCCAATTCGGCGACTGGGGCGCATACAAGGCCTCCCCCGGCGGCAAGAAGGTGTGCTTCGCCCTCTCCAAGCCGACCTCGGCGGTGACGGAGCCGGCCAACAAGAAGCGCGACCCCTCCTACGCCTTCGTCTCGACGCGGCCGGGTGAAAAGGTCAAAAACGAAATATCGGTGATCGTCGGCTATCCGCAGAAATCGGGCCACGACGCCTCCGCCAGCGTCGGCTCCGCAAGCTATGTGCTCTACACGCAGAACGACGGCGCCTGGGTCAAGAACGCCGCCGAGGAGCCGAAGATGGTCGAGGCCATGCGCAAGGGCCACGACCTGGTCATCAAGAGCGAGTCGAATTCCGGCACAAAGACCACCGACACCTATTCGCTCAAGGGCATCGCCGAGGCCCTCGACAAGGTGTCGGAGGAGTGCAAGTAGGACCCGCGCCCCTTATATTGTCGTCGGCGCGCCGAGCGCGCGAGCAGGACGACCAGCGTTGACCGATACGACCATCGATACCGAACCGGCCGCGGCCGCCTTCCTGGAGAAGGCGCCGCTCGAGCGCTATGTGGCGCCGAAGAAGCCGTCACTCGTCGGCCTGAGCCGCGCGGAACTCGGCCAGGCGCTCGGCGCTATCGGCGTGCCTGAAGGCCAGCGCAAGATGCGCGCGCAGCAACTCTGGCACTGGATCTACTTCCGCGGCTTCACGTCGTTCGACGGGATGACCACCGTGTCGAAGGACCTGCGCGCGCTGCTGGCCGAGCATTACACGCTCGACCGGCCGGAAGTCGTCGCCGAGCAGGTCTCTGTCGACGGAACGCGCAAATGGCTGATGCGGCTGCCGGGCGATGCCGACAGCAAGTTGCCGCACGAGATCGAGACCGTCTACATCCCCGACACCGAGCGCGGCACTTTGTGCGTGTCGAGCCAGGTCGGCTGCACGCTCAACTGCTCGTTCTGTCACACCGGCACGCAGCGGCTCGTGCGCAATCTCACCGCCGGAGAGATCGCCGGCCAGGTGCTCGCCGCGCGCGATCGCCTCGGTGATTGGCCCGGTGGCACGCGGCCGACCGACGGCGTCGTGCCATCCGGCGAGAGATGCGTCACCAACATCGTGATGATGGGCATGGGCGAGCCGCTCTACAATTTCGAGGCGGTACGCGATGCGCTCCTCGTCGTCTCTGACGGCGACGGCGTCGGCATTTCCAAGCGCCGCATCACGCTATCGACGTCCGGCGTCGTGCCGATGATCGAACGCTCAGGCGCCGAGATCGGCTGCATGCTGGCGATCTCGCTGCATGCCGTACGTGACGATCTGCGAAACGAACTGGTGCCGCTCAACCGCAAATATCCGATCAAGGAGTTGCTCGAGGCGTGCCGCAACTATCCCGGCGCGTCGAACGCCAAGCGCATCACGTTCGAATACGTGATGCTCAAGGGGGTCAACGACTCGATCGCTGACGCCAAGGCGCTGGTGCGCCTGCTCAAGGGCATTCCGGCCAAGATCAATCTGATCCCGTTCAACCCGTGGCCGGGCTCGACTTACGAATGCTCCGACTGGGAACAGATCGAGAAGTTCTCGCAGGTCGTGTTCGACGCCGGCTACGCTTCGCCGGTGCGCACGCCGCGCGGCCGCGACATTCTCGCTGCCTGCGGCCAGCTCAAGAGCGCCAGTGAAAAACTGTCCGCGCGCGAACGGTTGGCACTGCGCGCCATGGCAATGACGGAGTGAGCCCACTCCACGCAGCCGGGCAGAGGTGAAGCAGGCAAGCGCATGTCCCTCCTCGGTCGTATATTCGTCATCATCTTCGCGATCTTCGTGTCGAGCCTCGCCGTCGGCATGACGATCGCCTTCGGCCTCCTCGGCCCGCAATGGCACGCCTTCAGCGGCGACATCGGCGAGCGCGTGACGTTCTGGGGCGTCGCCTTCTTCGGCTCGGTGTTCACAGGGGCGATCGGGTTATTGCCGCTGGTCATCCTGATCGTGCTCGCCGAAGCGTTCCGCATCCGCTCGCTGCTGATCAATGCGGCCGCCGGCGCGGCGCTGCTGATTGCCGGCTATTACGGCAGTGGCATCGCGAAGCCGAGTTACGAGGAGTCGATCGACGCGCCGCCGCCGCCGATCTCCCGCCAGGCGCAGGTTGCTGCCGCGGCTGGCGCGGTCGGCGGCTTCGTCTACTGGCTGATCGCGGGCCGCAACGCAGGCCGATGGCGCGAACGCAACTGGCCGAGCGCGTGATCGCTTCTTATCGCGTGATCCGCTCACCGCGGCTTCCCATTTGCGCGAGGCTCGGCTAGATCGCCCGGCGAAGGGACCGTGCCCATGAACCGCAGCGGACTGATCGTCGCGCTCTCGATCGCCGCCGTCGCCGGACTGGTGTTCGGGGTATTCCCGGTGCTCGATCTGAAGGTCGCGGCCCTATTCTACCCGGTGAGGTTGGGCGGCAACATGTTTGCCTGGCGCCTGTCGCCGACGCTGTCCGCCGTGCACAACATCGCGCTGAACGCCGGCTTCGTGCTGGTCGCACCGGCGGTGATCGCGCCCGTGCTCAAACTGCTGCTGCCGCGCACGCATATGCTGATCTCCGGCCGCGCCATTGTTTTCCTCATCTCGACTATGCTGCTCGCACCGGGCCTGATCACGAATGTCTTGCTCAAGGATCACTGGGGCCGGCCGCGGCCGATCGACGTGACGCAATTCGGCGGCGACCAGCATTTCGTCGCCTGGTGGGATCCGCGCGGCGATTGCCCGGACAACTGCTCGTTCGTGTCCGGCGACGTGGCCACCGCCGCGTGGACCTTCGCGCCCGCGGCGCTGGCGCCACTGCCTTACCGCGCGGTCGCCTATGGCGCAGCACTCGCGCTGACGGTTTTCATGGCCGTGATCCGCATCATGGCCGGCGGGCATTTTCCGTCTGATACCATCTTCGCCGGCGTGTTCACGTTCCTGATCGTGTGGCTTGCCTACGCGCTCATCTACCGGTGGCGCACGCGTCTCGACGACAAGCAGATCGAGACCGGGCTCGAGCGCATCTCGATCGTGCGCTGGCTCAGCCGGCGCTAACGGCCGGCGCGGATCGACGTGACGCATGGACGAGCGGCGCCGTTCCGGGCCATGCTGCGCGCGAAGCATTATCCGAGACGTGAGGTTCCCATGGCCGAGGCCCCGGAGAAGGTGAAGCGCGTCCTGCACGTCAAGCTGCGCGCGCTCGGCGACCCCAAGCAGATGCTGGCGCTGATGCAGGGCGCAACGCCGTTCTACCGGGCCTTCGGCGCGGCCTCGTTCCGCACCTTGCAGAACGTCGACGACCCGGCTCAGCTGCTGATTGAGATCGAATACGAGGCCGATTCCGCCATTGAGCTCAATCGTCAAAAGGTCGCCTCCGACCCGATGTTGCGCAGCTTTCTGATGGGCTGGAAGCAGATGCTGGCCGGCAGCGCCGACATGGACGTTTATGTGGACGTGACGGGCTAGCGCTTGTCCCCGAGCCCTGGCGGAGCTTCCCATGGCTGAGAAAACGCCAGCCTTGACCTCCCGCGCCGCCTAAAGTTCAACAGCCCGTAGAACATCCCATCCCGGGCCTACCGCCCGGAGCCAGAAAGACTCCCGATGTCCAGCGGCGACAAGAAGTCCATCAAGAAGGTCGTGCTCGCTTATTCCGGCGGCCTCGACACCTCGATCATCCTGAAATGGCTTCAGACCACCTACGGGGCGGAGGTCGTGACCTTCACCGCCGACCTCGGCCAGGGCGAGGAGCTCGGACCCGCGCGCGAAAAGGCGCTGCGCGCCGGCATCAAGCCCGACAACGTCTTCATCGAGGATCTGCGCGAGGAATTCGTCCGCGACTTCGTTTTCCCGATGTTCCGCGCCAACACCGTCTACGAGGGGCAGTACCTGCTCGGCACGTCGATCGCGCGGCCGCTGATCGCCAAAAAGCAGATCGAGATCGCGCGCAAGGTCGGCGCCGATGCGGTCTGTCACGGCGCCACCGGCAAAGGCAACGATCAGGTTCGCTTCGAACTGTCGTATTACGCGCTCGAGCCCGGCATCAAGATCATCGCGCCGTGGCGCGAATGGGCCTTCAAAGGCCGCGAGGAGCTTTTGAAGTTCGCACGCGACCACCAGATCGCCATCAGCAAGGACAAGGAAGGCGAGGCGCCGTTCTCGGTCGACGCCAACCTTTTGCACTCCTCGTCCGAAGGCAAAGTGCTCGAAGACCCGGCGATCGAGGCGCCGGAACTCGTCTATCAGCGCACCATCTCGCCGATGGACGCGCCCGACAAACCGACCGAGATTCGTATCGGCTTCGAGAAGGGCAACGCCGTTTCGGTCGATGGCGAGGCGATGTCACCTGCGACTTTGCTCGCCCGGCTCAACACGCTCGGGCACGACAACGGCATCGGTCGCATCGACCTGGTCGAGAACCGCTTCGTCGGCATGAAGTCGCGCGGCGTCTATGAGACGCCCGGCGGCACGATCCTGCTGCAGGCGCATCGCGCCATCGAATCGATCACGCTCGACCGCGGCGCCGGCCATCTCAAGGATGAGCTGATGCCGCGCTACGCGGAACTCATCTACAACGGCTTCTGGTTTTCGCCCGAGCGCGAGATGCTTCAGGCCGCGATCGACAAGTCGCAGGAACTGGTCGAGGGCGAGGTCAAGCTCAAGCTCTACAAAGGCAACGTCATGGTCACCGGCCGGGCGAGCCCGGCCTCGCTCTACTCGTCGACGCTCGTCACCTTCGAGGACGACAGGGGCGCATACGACCAGAAGGACGCCGAAGGCTTCATCAAGCTCAACGCGCTGCGGCTGCGGACCCTGGGGCAACGGCGGAATACGCTCAAGCGGGACTGAGACGCGCGGGGTAGCAAAGGGGAGACGCCATGCGGAGGCTGATGCTGGGTTCGCTGACGATTGCAGCCATGGCGCTCGGCGCCTGCTCAAGCTCGCCATCAGGACCGGGGCCCGACCCCAATATTTTCCCGGCGCAATACCGCGATGAAATCATGACGACACTGACCGCCAGCCTCGGCGATCCGAGCGGCATCCGGCAGGCAGGGATCACCGAACCGATGCTCAGGCAGGCAGGCCGAGAGCAGCGCTATGTCGTCTGCATGCGGTTCGATTCGCGCGACACCAACCGGCAATACACCGGCGTGCAGGAGCGCATCGCGTATTTCTACGCCGGCCACCTGAACCAGCTCGTCAAGGCGACCGCCGACCAATGCACCGGCGCGCCATACAAGCCATGGCCCGAGCTCGAGAAGTATTGCCTGGCCAAGAGCTGCAAGTGAATCCTAGTTCGTCCCGGCCTGAGCACTCTTGAGTTCCGGCACCAGCGGCAGATGCCTGCGCTGCTTGTCGGCGATCTCGGCGGCCACCGCGCGCATCTGCAAGAAGCGCACCGGCGCCAGCGGATGCGTCTTGGCAAAGCGCAGGCTGTTGGGATCCGACTGCTGCCCGAGCGACCACCACAGATCTTCGGCGCCGTCGAGATCGTAACCGGCACGCGCGGCGTAATAGGCGCCGACATAGTCGGCCTCGCGCTCGAACTGGACACTGAACGCCCGCGCGCCGCCCTTCGTGAATTCGCGCGTGAACACGCCGCCGGTCGGGATGCCTCCGATCATGATGCCGGCATCGACCGCAAGGCCGCCGGCGAAGCCGATCACCGTGTTGAATCGCTGCTTCCGGAGATGGCCGAGATTGGCATGCGCCATCTCATGGCCGATGACCACCGCGAGTTGCGCGTCGGTCTTCGCCAGTGCGAGGATGCCGGAATAGATGGTGATGCCGCCATCGGACGTCACCGCATTGGCCGCGTCATTGACGACGTAGCTTACGGGTATCGAGCACGCGGTCACGGGCGTGACCGTCACGGTGCTGTCCACGCCGGCGCGGCGCAGATCGACTCGCACCGGCTTCTCACCATTTGTCTTGAGCCAGCCACCCATCCAGCCGGCCGTGCGGGCGGCGGGGATGAGTTCGCCATTGAGTGCGATGATCTCGTCGTGGTCGCGGATGCCTGCTGCGGCCGCCGGCGAGCCATCGGCTACGGAGATGACCGTTGGTCGGTCGAAGGTGAGGTCGAGTGCCTCGGCGGCAAAGGATCGGAAGTGGTGCGGCAGGCTGCGCGGCGTCACCGCGTAAAGCCCGATCTGTGCCGACACCCGATCCTTGCAGAAGCTACGATTGGCGACGCGCAGACGGAAGGCGACGTTGTCAACGCGATGGACCGCGGCGTAGTAGCTGCGCATTTGCGCGATCTGTTCGCGACGCTGCTCGGCGGCAACGGCTTTCGGATCGAGGTCGGGCAAGCGGCTGACCGGCTTGCAGCCGGCGCAGGCGACCACAGCGACAAGACACAGGACGGCGGCACGCGCACGCAACGGAAGCCCCTCCCCCACGGGGCAAAGTTTGCGTCAGCTCCACAACCGGAAGCAAGCATAAGTTGCAGCCTGGGCGCCGACAACTTCAACATCGTCGAACCGGCCGGGGCTAACCTATGGTGACTTTTCGGTTTTCACCGATATTGGGTCGCCCGCCGGTAGCCGCGGCGACCGCCATGCCGATGGCGCTCGCGACTTTGCCGCGCCCGTCCCAGTACTCGGCACCGACCGGCGTGACGGTCAGCAGGCGGATGTTCGGATCGCCTGCCGACTCCCACCAGGCCTTAGCCGGAAGCGAGAACAGCTCCTTGAT
>DATCFB010000251.1:0-5885 GCA_036509755.1 Pseudolabrys sp.
GCCCGGCAACACATCCTTGATCCTATCCCATTGATCATCCCGAAGAGCATAGCGGCGCATCTGTCAGCTCCGAATCAGCTGACCGCCTATGAATCACGCGATAATCCGCTTGGGAATCCTCTAATTGAGGACAGGCCCTAGCTCTGCTTCGGTTAGGTACCCAAGCCGGTGTGTCTCGATTCGGTGTTGAAAGTACGTCTTGTTAATAGCTGCACGCCGGTAGAGATGGCTGAATCCGAGAAGCATCGCTGTGAGGTCGACGGCCTTTTCCTCCTTGCGGAGTGGATGGCCGATTGAATCGAGAACGATGTGCGATAACTCATGCGAAATTGCAATTGCTATTTGTTCGTAAGTGCTCTGCGCCAAGAACGACTTTCTAATGAGAATTGTCATCTTTAGGTTTTTGAACTCCGACGAGCCGTAATAGGGCATTCGCTCGGGCATCTGGACCCAGGCAGGCGCGTTCTCGAAGCCCTTTGGGCCGCCGCGATTCACCCAACCGACTATGAGTTTGACATCGAGATTCATGGTGCGCCGGATAAGGCGAACCATTCCCTCATAGTCTCTCCGACGGTGAAGGGTCTTAAGGCCCTTGGCAGAGACTGGCGAAACGTGCGGTATCGCCTCTCGAAGCTGCTTTATGTAGGCCTCGATACTTACTGACATAGCACCGCATACCCCTCGATAGGCTAAGGAGACACAGGCCATCGCGCAAGTTGCAGGACCGGATTTCCTGACCCGATGCCATGCTGGGCTCGAGCAAACCAAAGAGTGCAAGACGCGCTGGTCGAATCGTGGCCTTGGAACCACCGCGCTGATTGAGGTCCGGAGAGTGGAGGCGTAAATCAGAAAGCGCGCCCCCGCCGGGGCGATTCTTCGCTAGGTCGCTCGCCGATGTTCGAGGTCCAGAACCAGCCGCCGCCGCTCGAGAATTACAGCCTCTTCCAGACCGACGCCGTGCTCAACGAGGCGGTACGCCGTGAGGGCGCCGGTTGGGCGGAAAGCCGCCTCAACGCGCTCGGGGGAGAACTCGGCACGCCCGAGACGATCGCGCTTGGCTTTGCCGCCAACCGCAACCCGCCGCAACTGAAGGCCTTCGACCGATACGGCCACCGCATCGACGAGGTCGAGTTCCACCCGTCATGGCACGCGCTGATGACCTTGGCGCTGAAGGCCGGGCTGCATTCGAGCCCCTGGGCCGACCCGAAGCCGGGCGCGCACGTCGCCCGCGCCGCCGGCTGCTACATGCTCGGCCAGATCGAGAGCGGCGTGCTCTGTCCGCTCGCCATGACCTACGGCTCGGTGCCGACGCTCAGGCAGAATCGCGACATTGCCAAGGAATGGCTGCCGCGCATCTTCTCGCATTACTACGACCCGCACTTTCGGCCGGCACGCGAGAAGACCTCGGCGCTCGTCGGCATGGGCATGACCGAGAACCAAGGCGGCTCGGACCTGCGCACCAACACCACGCGCGCCGAACCGTCCGACGATGGCAGCTTCCGTCTCACCGGTCACAAATGGTTCATGTCGGTGCCGATGGCCGACGCGTTCCTCGTGCTGGCTCAGGCGCCGGCCGGCTTGACCTGTTTTCTATTGCCGCGCTGGACGCCGGACGGTGCGCGCAACGCAATCCACATCAACCGTCTGAAAGACAAGCTCGGCAACAAATCGAATGCCTCCAGCGAAGTCGAGTTCGCCGGCGCCTATGCGCAACGCATCGGCGAGGAGGGACGTGGCATCCCGACCATCATCGAGATGGGCAACTACACGCGGCTCGACTGCGCCGTCGGCTCGTCCTCGCTGATGCGGCAGGCACTGGCGCAGGCAATTCACCACGCGATGCACCGCACGGCATTCCAGAAAAAGCTCGTCGATCAGGCGCTGATGACCAACGTGCTCGCCGACCTCGCGCTCGAGGTGGAGGCGGCGGCCGCGCTGACCTTCCGCCTGGCGCGCGCCTATGACGAGACGAGCGAGGCGGCGCAGGCATTCCGCCGCGTCGTGACGCCGGCGGCGAAGTTCTGGATCTGCAAGCGCGCTCTCGCGGTGACCGGCGAAGCAATGGAGGTGCTCGGCGGCTCCGGCTACATCGAGGAGTGCGTCATGCCGCGTCTCTATCGCGAGGCTCCGGTCAATTCGATCTGGGAAGGCTCGGGCAACGTCATGTGTCTCGACGTGCTGCGCGCCCTCGACCGCACGCCGGGCGCGGCCGAGGTGCTTGCGGCCGAGCTCGACGTCGGCGGCGATCCGCGCGTGCGGCCGTTCCTCGATCGCCTGTCCGAGCGGCTCGCCGCGCCCGACCGCCGCGACGAGGCGCAGGCGCGCGCGCTGGTGCGCGACCTGGTGCTGGCTTTGCAGGCGGTGCTTTTGGTCAAGCACGCGCCGCCAGAGGTGGCGGATGCGTTCTGCGCCTCGCGGCTGGAGGCCGGCGCGGGTGCCGCGTTCGGGCTATTGCCGCGCGGCGTCGACACGCGGGCGATCGTCGCGCGCGCCGCCCCATTGCAGTAAAACTTAGGCCGCTCCGAAAATCGCCAGCGCCAGCACCACCTGCGCCGCAAATCCGACCGCGAAGGCGAGGGTACGCAGGACCGGGACGCCGAGCGCGTAGACGATGACGTGCGCGAGGCGCGCCCAGAAATAGACCGCGCAGGCGATGACCGTGCTCTGGGTCGAATATCCGATGGCATCGAGGATCAGCACCAAGGTCGCGAAGATGACGAGGTTCTCCACCGCATTGGTGTGCGCAAAATAGAGCCGCTGCGCCCAGCCAGATTGCGGCGTGTCGTTGCGTGACGGATTGGCCATGGCGCCCATGAGCCCGCGCACCAGGATGCGGTCCAGAATGTAGGGCACCCATAAGAGTCCCGTGAGGATCACCGTCAGCGTCAGCCACAGGAGCTCTCTGGACATCATCGTCGTCTCCCCCGATCCCGGTTCTTTCGAGTGGTGCAAGCTTAGGTGATACCGGCGCCGCTGTCGCGGGCTTACGCTTGCGCGGCGGCGGCTCCTCGGTTACGCGACGGAACGGAGGACCGAATGACCGAGACCGCACTCGATCCGATCTTGTTCCGCAAGGTGATGGGCCGCTTTGCCACTGGCGTCACCGTGATCACCGCCGAGGCCGAAGGCGGCGTGCGCGGCATGACCGCGAACGCCTTTATGTCCGGCTCGCTGACGCCGCCGCTCTGCATCATCTCGGTGGCCAAGCAGGCGCGACTGCATGGCACGCTGGAACGCGTGCGCGCTTTCGGCGTCAGCATGCTGGCGCAGGGACAAGAGGCGATCAGCCGTCATTTCGCGGGGCAGGGGCCAGCCGAGCCGGACCTGTTGTTCGAGCACATGGAAGGCATACCGGTGCTCGCCAATGTTTGTGCCGCGCTCGCCGCCGCGGTCGAAGCGCGGCACGACTGTGGCGACCACAGCCTGTTCGTCGGCCGCTTGCTCGGCTTGCGCGATGACGACCGCCTGCCACTCGTCTTCCAGGGCGGCAAATACGCGACGCTGCACTACAGGACGTCGAAAGCGTCGGAAGCTGCCATCGACTTCTGGGAACTGGACCACGACGCCAACTGGTGAGGGGGGTTAGCGGTCCGCGTTCTGGCGGGGCAGGGCGTTTCGCCAATTCAACAGATTGCGGTCGGCCGTCATGAGCGTCGCGCCATGCGCAATCGCGCTCGCTGCGATGAAACGGTCAGCCGGATCTCCGTGCAGATCCGTGAGCCCGGCCGCGAGGATGGCGACGTCGCCCGTCAGCGGCAGTTCTTTGATCACGGTTTCGCGCAGACGATCTCGATAGTGTTCGGGCGCATGCCTTACTCCCAACCGCCCCTTCGCGACCAGCATGCCCAGTTCCCAATAGCTGATGACACTGATCGCAATTACGCCATCTGCGGCCGAGCGTTCATAAGCAGCCAAGCTCTGCTTGCCGATAGGACGGTCGCCGGTGACAAGCCAGACGAGAACATGAGTGTCGAGAACGATCACCGCTCCGCGTCCCACGCGACGTCGATAGGAGAGACGATGTCGCCTTTGACGACCATGTCGCCCTTGAACAGGCCGACAAGATCGCGCTTGGGCTTCTTCTCAAGCGGAACGAGTTCGACGATCGGGACGCCGTTCTTCGTGACCACCACCGCCTCGCGCGTCGCCGCTACCTCGTCCATTACTGCAAGGCATTTCGCCTTGAACTCGGATGCCTTCATGATTTTTGTCATGGCGCGCCTTGGTGACCATAGTCATGACCATGGTCAATTATAACGGCAGATGCGCGTCGGCGCAAGCTCAACGCCCCATGTTCAGCTTCTGACCTTCACATAACTCCCCGGCGCCGCTTCGATCGGCGTGAGCTTGCCGCCGCCGATCGCGCCGGCCGGCACGGTGGCGTCGTCGCGCGCCTTGAGCCAGCGGAGCCAGTCCGGCCACCACGAGCCGGGATGCTCGGTCGCCTTCGTTACCCAGGCGTCGACGTCGGCGCCTACCGCCGGTCCGCCGGTCCAGTACTGGTATTTCGGCTTGGCCGGCGGATTGATTACGCCGGCGATGTGACCCGAGCCGGCGAGCACGTAGCGCACGTCGCCGCCGAATAAATGCGAGCCGTAGAGCACCGACTTCGCCGGCGCGATGTGATCCTCGCGCGTCGCCAGATTGTAGACCGGTACTTTGATCTTGCGCAGATCGAGCTTGACGCCGGCGATCTCCATTTCGCCTTTCGCCAGCCTGTTCTCGAGATAGCAATTGCGCAGGTAAAACGAATGGTTTGCCGCCGGCATGCGCGTCGCGTCCGAATTCCAATAGAGAATGTCGAACGGGTAGGGCTTCTTGCCGCGCAGATAATTGTTGACGATGTAGGGCCACACGAGATCGTTGGCGCGCAGCATGTTGAAGGCGGTGGCCATGCGCGAGGCTTCGAGATAGCCCTGTTCCCGCATATGCGCTTCGAGATGCTTGATGCGTTCCTCATCGACGAACACGGCGAGGTCACCGGCATAGGTGAAGTCAACCTGCGCGGTGAACAAGGTCGTCGACACGACACGGTCCTGCTTCTTGGCGGCGAGCCAGGCGAGCGTGATCGCGAGCAGGGTGCCGCCGACGCAGTAGCCGATCGTGTGCATCTTCTTTTCGCCGGTCGCTTCCGTCACCTTGTCCATCGCGGTGACGACGCCCTCGCGCATGTATTCCTCGAAACTCTTGTCGGCGAGATGCGCGTCGGGATTGACCCACGAGACGACGAAGACGGTGACGCCCTGTTCGGTGCACCACTTGATGAAGGATTTCTCCGGATTGAGATCGAGGATGTAGAACTTGTTGATCCAGGGCGGCACGATCAGCAGCGGGACCTTCAGAACGTCTTTGGTCGCGGCCTCGTACTGAATCAACTGCATCAGGTCGTTCTGGAACACGACCTTGCCAGGCGTCACCGCCAGATTTTGGCCAACCTCGAAGTTAGAAGGATCCGACTGGCGGATTTTCAAATTGCCTTCGCCGGCGCTGATGTCCTCCGAGAGCATGTGCATGCCGCGCACGAGGTTCTCGCCGTTCGAGGCGAGCGTCTCGCGGAGCAATTCCGGATTGGTCAGCACGAAGTTCGACGGCGACAATGCACTGACGATCTGGCGCATGTAGAATTCGGCTTTTTGCCGGGTATGCGCGTCGAGCTCGGCGGTCGTCACCAGCCGCTCGGTCCATTGCGCGGTGATGAGGTAGAACTGCTTGAGGAAATCGAAGAACTGGTTCTGCGACCAGTCCGGATCGGCAAAGCGCTTATCCCGCGGGTCGGGCGCGATGGCCGGCGGACCCTGTTCGCCGGTGAGCCGCTTGGCCGCGCCGGTCACCAGCTCGAAATAGGTGCGGCCGAGATCCATCTGGAGTTCGAGCGTGCGCTGCGG
>DATCFB010000252.1:0-6307 GCA_036509755.1 Pseudolabrys sp.
TGCGGCACGCAGCGGCGCGGGCTCCAGCCGTGCATGCGCAGCATGTCGAGGGTCCGCATGTATTCGACCAGCCCGTAGGACAGCGCCGGATCGAATTGCAGCCAATCCCTGTCCGCGCGCAGCCCGCCGTGACGGATCAGATTGCGCGCGTCCTGCATCGAGAACAAGTTCTCGCCGGTGGCGAGCGGGCCGCGATAGCGCGTCGCCAACGCCGCGTGCAGCAGATAATCGAGCGGATCGAGCGGTTCCTCGTACCATTTGAGCCCGTAGGGCGCGATGGCATCGCCGCAGGCGAGCGCCTCGTCCAGGTCATAGCGGCCATTGACGTCGACGCAGAGATTCTCGCCCTTGCCGCCGACCACCTTCAGCGCCGCTTCGATGCGCTTTAAGTCGTCCTTGAGCGGCACGCCACCGATCTTCATCTTCACCGTCGAGTAGCCGAGGTCGAGATAATGTTTCATCTCGTCCTCGAGGCCCTGAATGTCCTTTTCGGGATAGTAATAACCGCCCGCGGCGTAGACCCACGCGGTCTTGTCGGCATGCCCGTTATTGTAGCGGTCGGCGAGCAGCCGCCACAGCGGCACGCCTTCTGCTTTCGAGACGGCATCCCACAGCGCCATGTCGAGCACGCCCACGGCGACCGAACGTTCGCCGTGGCCGCCCGGCTTCTCGTTCTTCATCATCGCCGCCCAGCACTTGAACGGATCGAGGACGCCGCGCGCGTCGATGATGTCCTCCGGTCTGGCGTTCTTAAGCCGCGGGATAAAGCGCTCGTGCAAGAGACCCTGCGGCGCGTAGCGGCCATTGGAATTGAAACCGAAGCCGACCACCGGCCTGCCGTCGCGCACCACGTCGGTAAAGATCGCGACCACGCTCGCCGTCATCTGCGAGAAGTCGATATAGGCGTTGGCGATGGCCGAAGAGATCGGCACGACGATGTCGGCAATGGCGGTGATGCGCATGGCGTGCTCGGAGTAATGGAGAAAGGCACGCTCTCCATAGACCCGCACGGCCGCGACAACCAGACCGTTTCCTTATACCGCCAGCGGCGGGAGCGGGCCGCAGCGCCTAACGGCGCCGCGTCTTCGTTTTTGCCGCGCCGCTGCGCGGTGCGGCTTTCTTCCGCGGCTTTGCCGGCGGCAGCACCGCGATCGCCTCGATCTCGAACAGCGCGCCGGGCCGCGCGAGTTGCGAGATCGCCATCGTCGTCGAGGCCGGCGGCGCCTTCGCATTGAAGTGCCGCTCGCGGACCTCGCGCAGAAGGCCGATATGCGCCATGTCGACGAGATAATTGGTGACTTTCACCAGATCGGCGAAGGTCGCGCCGACCGAAGTCAGCGCGTGCCCGAGGTTCTCGAAGGCGCGCTCGCATTGGGCGCGAAAATCGCCGGCATCGCCGACCAATTTGTTTTGCAGATCGAGCCCGAGCTGGCCGGCGATGTAGATCGTGCGGCCGGGGCCTGTGGTCTCGACCACGCAAGTGTAGCTTGGCGGCGGCGCCAAAGTCTTCGGATTGAGAAAACGATTAGCCATTATCCTGCCCTTCCCTGTTCGCCGCGCTCATCGCTCTTCCAGAAGGCCGAGCCGTTTCCCCAGCCACTTCGTGGTCGGTGCCTGAATGAGGATGGTCATCAGGATGGCGATGAAGGTCACCGAGGCGATGATCGGCGCGCCCGGCGCCTTCATGCCGAGCAGAAGCCCGGCAAGCGCCGCCGGAATGACGCCGGTCTCGCGCGTCCAGCACATGAACAGCATCTCGTTGAAGGTCCACTTCGCCCGCCGGTCGGGCAGCGCGCAGGCGAACACCGTGACGGGCCGCGCCACCAGCATGAAGATCAGGACGACGATAACGCCACCGAACCAGTATTGCGCCATCAGGTGGAAATCGACCTGCGCGCCGAGCAGCATGAAGATGAACAGGCGCATGATGAAAGCGGTCGTCATCACGTACTCGTCGAGCTTCTGCTGCTCGGCGACGCCCATCTTGAAGCCGAAGGTATCCTTGTTGCCGATGACGATGCCGAACACGAACACCGCCATGAAGCCGCTCGCCTGCAAGCCGTCGGCGGCAAAATAAGCGCCGATCACCGCGACCAGAGTGACCACCGGCGCATATTCTTTGAGAAAGGCCCAGCGCTCGTGCGCGATCAGCGCCGCGGCGAGCAGCCCGAGCGCGCCGCCGGCAACAATGCCGATGACGGACTGCTTGACGAGATCGACGACCGAGGCCGTCAAGGAAAACTCGCCGGTGCCCATTGCCACGGCCAGCACGCCGAAGGTGACGATGGCGCCCATGGCGTCGTTGAAGGCGGACTCGCTCATCACGGTCTGCGCGACGCGGTCGCGAATCCGCACCTGCCTGAAGATCGGCACCAGCGTGGCAGGATCGGTCGAAGCGAGCGCCGCGCCGAGCAGCAGCGCCACGATGCCCGGCAGGCCAAACACCAGATGCGCCGCAAGGCCGGTGATGGCGGCGGTGATCAAGACGCCGACAGTGGCGATGACGACGATGGTGATCCACACGGTCTTGAGCACGTCGAGCCGCAGCGACGCGCCGCCGTCGAACAGAATGTAGCTCGCGCCGAACAGGAGAATGATCTGGTTGAGCGCGGAGCCGGCCTTGATGTCGACCAGGCCGAGCACGTCGGGCCCGATCAGCATGCCGACGATCAGAAACAGGGCCACATCCGGAACTTTGATCTTGGCGGCGAAAAAGCCGGTCACGGTGCCGACCGCGAGGATGACCCCGCCAGACATCAGCGTGTGTTTTGCAACCTCGATCGCCGACGACGCTTCCACGCTTTTTCTCCCCCGGCCGCAGGAAACAGCCATTCGCGGCGATATTTTGTGATTCAGTGCGCGAGATGCTGCCCGACGCCCCCTGAAATGACAAGATCCGGCGGTCCGCGCGGCACGTGCCGAGGTCTGATCGAGAGCGCCCGCTAACGCCGCCTTTACCGCTTGTGGGCTTTGCTCACGTTCGCGTGGCCGGGCGCTTCGCGCGCGAACCTTCCGTCCGTCCCGCACGTTGGAATCCCGGTCCCAAGCGGCGGGACCGGAGGCAGAGCGCGGACAGCGATGGCGGCTCCTCGTAAATCGGTGGCTTTGGTGGCTTTCCTCGGCGTGATCGCCGTGGCAACCGCGCTCGCGCCTACTCCGGCATCGGCCGGTTTCTTCGACCAGCTCTTCGGCGGGCTGCGGCACGCCTTCTCCCATCGGGCTGAGCCGCCGCGCCACGCGGAATCCTTTGCCGACCCGTTCACCAGCCTTGCCCGCGCGCTCAGCGACGAGCCCCGCTCCGGCGAGCGCGTAGCCTCGCGCGACACAGGGCCGGCGCACGGCTTCTGCGTCCGCACCTGCGACGGACACTTCTTCCCGGTACAGGCGCGCGGCAAGATGAGCGCCGCCGATGCGTGCCATTCCCTGTGCCCCGCAAGCGAGACCCACGTGTTCTCCGGCAGCAACATCGACTACGCGACGACGAGCGATGGCAGCCGTTACGCCGACTTGCCGAACGCATACCAATATCGCAAGAAGCTTATCTCCGGCTGTACCTGCAACGGACGCACCGCCTTCGGTCTGGCGCATGTCGACGTCGCCAACGATCCGACGCTGCGGCCGGGTGACGTGGTGGCGACGAAAGACGGCCTGATGAGTGTTGGGACCGGCCGCGGCAATTCCGGCACGTTCACGCCGGTCGCCGCGTCCAACCTGCCGAAGAGCGAGCGCGCGGCGCTGTCGCAATTGCGCGTAACGCAGGACTATGGCGTCCCGCGCAATGAGGTCACGGGCACGATCTCCGCACCGATGGACTCGCAAAGCGCGCAGCTCGAAAAGGCGCGCTAGGCGTCCAACGCGTCGGCAACTGCCTCGCCCAGCGACAGCGAACTTGTCAGCCCGGGCGACTCGATCCCGAACATCTGCACGAGGCCGGACAGGCCGTGCGCCGCCGGCGTGTCGATGAGGAAGTCGTCCTGCGGCTCGCCTTTGCCCGACAGCTTGGGCCGGATGCCGGCGTAATCCGGCGCGAGCGAATTGTCGGGCAGGCCCGGCCAGTAGGTACGGATGCGCGCGTAGAACGCCGCGGCGCGCGCCGGATCGACGTTGTAATCCTCGTGCGCGAGCCACTCGACGTCGGGACCGAAGCGCATGCGCCCGGCCATGTCGAGCGTGACGTGGACGCCGAGGCCGCCCGGCATCGGCGTCGGATAGACGAGCCGCGCGAAGGCCGGCCGGCCCGCATAGGAGAAGTAATTGCCCTTGGCCAGCACCAGCCGCGGCACGCGCACCTGCGGGTAGTCCGCCATGGCGCGGGCGATCGCCTGTGCGCCGAGGCTGGCGGCGTTGACCACGGCCTCGAAGCCGGCCTCGCCCGCCTCGGCGCCGCCGAACCGCGCGATCCATTGGCCGCTGCGCCGCGCGATGCCCTCGACCGGCGTATTGAACGCGATCATGCCGCCGCAATCCTCGAGATCGCCGCGTAGCGCCAGCATGTAGGTGTGAGTATCGATGATGCCGGTCTCGGGCGAATGCAGCGCTGCGGCGCAGACCAACTCCGGCTCGAGCGCGCGGGCGGCCTTGCCGTCGATCAGCGTCAGGCCCTCGACGCCGTTGATCTCGCCTTGTTTGGCGATCTGGTGGAGCTTCGCGACTTCGGCGTCATCCGCCGCCACCACCAGCTTGCCCAGCTTCCGATGCGGAACGCCGTGGCTCGCGCAGTAATCGTAGAGCATACGCCGCCCGGCGACGCTGTGCCGCGCGCGCAACGTCCCGGTCGGGTAGTACATGCCGCCGTGAATGACCTCGCTGTTGCGCGAGGAGGTGCCCGTGCCGATGGCGTCCGCTTTTTCGGCAACGACAACATCGTGGCCCCTGCGGGCGAGCGCACGTGCGGCGGCAAGGCCGACCACGCCGGCGCCAATGACCAGAACTTGCATGCGGCTTTCTGTCGTATCCGGCGCCAGCGGCGTCAAGGCGTCGGGTGCCGAACCCGCAAAACCAACACGATTCCGGCCCAGACGGACTTTAACGCTTTCCCCTGATCAAACTTGACCCGGTGCGCGGCTTCGGCAGATTCACGGGCCAAATCCCGAAAAGGCGGACCCGATGCGCAAAATCACTTCGACCCTCGCTTTGGCGGTGCTGGCGGCCCTGTGGGCATCTCCGTCGCTCGCCGCGCGATGCCGCAACACCGGGAATTTCGAGGCCTGGGTCACGCAGTTCAAAAAGGACGCGCGGGCGGCGGGCATCTCCGCCAAGGTGATCGAGGAGGCCTCGCCCGAGTTCTATTTCGATCCGAACATCATCAAGCGCGACAACGGCCAGGCCGTCTTCAACCAGACGTTTCTGCAATTCTCCGACCGCATGGTGGGCGGCTATCGCATCCCCAACGGCCAGAAGAAGATGCAGGAGCACGCCGCGCTCTTCCGTCAGATCGAGCAGAAATACGGCGTGCCGGCGCCGGTCATCACCGCCTTCTGGGGACTCGAGAGCGATTTCGGCGCCGACTTCGGCAAGTTCAAGATTCTGCCCGCGCTCACCACGCTCGCTTATGACTGCCGGCGCGGCGACTATTTCCGCCCGCAGCTCATGGACGCGCTGCGGCTGATCGAGCAAGGCGACCAGAAAATTCCCGACATGATCGGCGCCTGGGCCGGCGAGTTCGGCGGCATCCAGATCACCGCCTCGGATTACATGAAATACGGCGTCGACGGCGACGGCGACGGCCGCCGCGACCTGATCAAGAGCGTGCCCGACACGCTCGCCTCGGCCGGCAACTTTCTTCAGCACCTCGGCTGGCAGCGCGGGCAGCCTTGGGTGCAGGAGGTGCACGTGCCGCAGAACCTGCCGTGGCAGGAGGCAGACCTCAACATCAAGCATCCGGTGTCGCAGTGGGTGAAGTGGGGCGTGAAGCCCGCCTACGGCCAGTTGCCGGCCGGCTCGATGGAGGCCTCGCTGATCCTGCCGATGGGCCGGCACGGTCCGGCCTTCCTGGCCTATCCCAACTTCCAGGCCTTCCTCGGTTGGAATTCGGCTTACGTCTATTCGACCACGGTCGCCTATTTCGCGACACGGCTTAATGGCGCGCCGGCCGTCGATCACGAAGGCGCCAAGCAAATCCAGCCGCTCACCACCGAGCAGGTGACGGAATTGCAGAAGTTGCTCAACAAGCAGGGCTACGACGTCGGCGAGCCTGACGGCAAAGTCGGCAACGGCACGCGCACGGCGGTGAAGAAGGCGCAGCTCAAATACGGCCTGCCGGCCGACTCTTATCCCGATGCAGAATTGCTGCGCCGCCTCGGCGGCG
>DATCFB010000253.1:0-3587 GCA_036509755.1 Pseudolabrys sp.
CATCCCCGGGCGAGCAAGGCGAGACCCGGGGATCTCGTGCAACAAGGCGTGGATGGCCGGGACACAAGGGCGTTCACGCCCGTCTTCCGACGGGCTATGCCCGGCCATGACGGAGGTTCGGCCGATGTGCCTCGCCTGCGAACAAGGTGACATCGGGCTCCGCTGGGAGATGATCGAGATCATCTCGAGCGGCCGCCTGCCCGAAGGCCACACCGCCGAAGACCTGCGCGCGATGGGCCTGCCGCTGCCGGGCGAACTCGTTCGCGAGCAGCAGCCGGACGGCACGTTCCTCATCAAGCAGGTGGCGCCCGCCGCCACTGCCTTCGTCTGCGACACACCCGATCGATGACCGAACTCACGTCCCTCACTCTGGCGGAAGCCCGCGACGGGCTTCGCAAGAAATCGTTTTCCGCCAGCGAGCTTGCGGCAGCCCACGTGCAAGCAATCGAACAGGCGCGCGCGCTCAACGCCTATGTCCTCGAGACGGCGGAGCACGCCGCAACGATGGCGAAAGCCTCCGATGTCCGGATTGCCAAAGGCGAGGCGGGGCCGCTCGAGGGCATTCCGCTGGCGGTGAAGGATCTGTTCTGCACCAAGGACATCCGCACGACCGCGTGCTCGCGCATTCTCGAGAATTTCGTGCCGACCTACGAGTCGACGATCACCTCGCAGCTCTGGCGCGACGGCGCCGTGCTGCTCGGCAAGACCAACAATGACGAGTTCGCGATGGGCTCGTCGAACGAGACCTCGCTTTTCGGGCCGGTTGTTTCACCGTGGCGCAGGACGGATTCGAATACGCCGCTGACACCGGGCGGCTCGTCGGGCGGTTCGGCGGCAGCGGTCGCGGCACAGCTCTGCTTGGGCGCCATCGGCACCGATACCGGCGGCTCGATCCGTCAGCCGGCGGCCTTCACCGCCACCGTCGGCATCAAGCCGACCTATGGCCGCTGCTCGCGCTGGGGCACCGTCGCCTTTGCGTCGTCACTCGATCAGGCCGGTCCGTTCGGCAAGACCGTACGCGACGCCGCGATCCTGTTGCGCTCGATGGCCGGCTTCGATGCCAAGGATACGACCTGCGCCGATATGCCGGTGCCGGACTATGAGGCGGCCATCGGCCGCTCGGTGAAGGGCCTGCGGGTCGGGATCCCGAAGGAATACCGGCTCGACGGCATGCCAGCCGAAATCGAGACGCTGTGGGAGCAGGGCAAGGCGTGGCTGAAATCGGCGGGCGCCGAGCTTGTCGACATTTCGCTGCCGCATACGAAATACGCGCTGCCCGCCTATTACATCGTCGCGCCGGCGGAGGCCTCGTCCAATCTCGCGCGCTATGACGGGGTGCGCTATGGGCTGCGCGTGCCGGGACGCGACATTACCGGGATGTACGAGGCGACGCGCGCGGCGGGCTTCGGCGCCGAGGTGCGCCGCCGCGTCATGATCGGCACCTATGTGCTCTCGGCCGGCTATTACGACGCCTATTACCTGCGCGCGCAGAAACTGCGCACGCTGATCAAGCGCGATTTCGAGCAGGCCTTCGAGGCGGGCATTCACGCGATGCTGACGCCGGCGACGCCGTCGGCGGCCTTCGGGCTCGGCGAGAAAGGCGGCGCCGATCCGGTCGAGATGTATCTCAACGACGTCTTCACCGTCACGGTGAATATGGCCGGTCTGCCCGGCATAGCCGTGCCAGCCGGCATGGCCGCGCAGGGCCTCCCCCTCGCCCTGCAGCTCATCGGGCGGCCATTCGACGAACAAACTCTGTTCTCGCTCGGCGAAGTGGTCGAGCAGGCCGCGGGCCGCTTCATCCCGCAGAACTGGTGGGCCTGATCGCGCCTGTTCAGCGGCTAGCGACCGGCGGCAGATCGCGATCACTCGATACTGTCGTCTTGCCGCCGAGATCACCGCCGCTGAGCATGAAGATCGCGGCGCCAATCGCGACGACGATGCCGACGAACAGGCCGAGATTGCGCATATCCTGGTTCATGCCGGGCAACGTGCACAGCGCGGACCGGTTCCTGTCCTCGCCCGCATTTCGGCCTTGGCAGCCGTCCATGGCAGGGTTCCAGGTCTTCAGAATTTGCGCACGTACGACGTCGCAATCGCAGGCTCGTTCGCCGCAATGCGCGAATCGCTGCTCCGCGCAAAGTGCAAGTCTGATCGCCGGCCTTGCCGGGTCTCCCGCTGGCCGCTACCTGTACCGGCATGAGCGTTGAAGCCAAATCCGCCGCCCCACCGGACAAGTTGATCCGCGGCGCCACCGGCGACTGGGAAGTCGTCATTGGCATGGAAGTGCACGCGCAGGTGTCGTCCCAGTCGAAGCTGTTCTCCGGCGCATCGACCGAGTTCGGCGGCACGCCAAACAGCCACGTGTCGCTGGTGGATGCCGCCATGCCGGGCATGCTGCCGGTCATCAACGAGGAGTGCGTGCGCCAGGCGATCCGCACCGGGCTCGGGCTCAAAGCCAAAATCAATCTGAAGTCGGTGTTCGACCGGAAGAACTATTTCTATCCCGACTTGCCGCAGGGCTATCAGATCAGCCAGTACAAGTCGCCGGTGATCGGCGAGGGCGCGGTCGGCGTTGATCTCGACGGCGGTGCGACCGTGAACGTAGGCATCGAGCGACTGCATCTCGAGCAGGACGCGGGCAAGAGCCTGCACGACCGCCATCCGAACCTCTCTTATGTCGATCTCAATCGCTCCGGCGTGGCGCTGATGGAGATCGTGTCGAAGCCGGACATGCGCTCGGCCGATGAAGCCAAGGCATTCCTCACCAAGCTGCGTTCGATCCTCCGCTATCTCGGCACTTGTGACGGCAATATGGAGCAGGGCTCTCTGCGCGCCGACGTCAACGTCTCGGTGCGCTGCCCGGGCGAGCCGCTCGGCACACGCTGCGAGATCAAAAACGTGAACTCGATTCGTTTCGTTGGCCAAGCCATCGAGCACGAAGCGCGGCGTCAGATCGAGGTCCTCGAGGAGGGCGGCACCATCGAGCAGGAGACCCGCCTGTTCGATCCCGACCGCGGCGAGACGCGTTCGATGCGCTCGAAGGAAGAGGCGCATGACTATCGCTATTTCCCCGATCCCGATCTGCTGCCGCTCGAGGTAACGGCCGAATACGTCGCCGACCTGCAGCGGCATTTGCCGGAACTGCCGGACGCTAAACAGTCGCGCTTCGTGCGCGACTTCGGCTTGTCGGCCTATGACGCCGCCGTGCTGGTCGCCGAGCGCGACACGGCTGTCTATTTCGAGGCGGTGGCGCAGGGACGCGATGCTAAGGCGGCCGCGAACTGGGTCATTAACGAGCTCACCGGCCGCCTGAACAAGGAAGGCAAGGTCATTGAGACCTCGCCGGTGTCGGCTTCGCGACTCGGTGCCATGCTCGACCTGATTGGCGACGGCACCATCTCCGGCAAGATCGCTAAGGACCTGTTCGAGATCCTATGGAGCGAGGGCGGCGATCCGCGCGCGATCGTGGAAGCGCGCGGCATGAAGCAGGTCACCGATCTAGGCGCGATCGGCAAGACGATCGACGAGATCATCGCCAAGAACCCGGACAAGGTGGCCGATGCCAAGACCAATCCCAAGGCGAT
>DATCFB010000254.1:0-11162 GCA_036509755.1 Pseudolabrys sp.
CTGGCCGAGGCTTGGCCTATGCCGGCCATAAGACATAGCGCCGCCGCGAGGATGATCCGTTGCATGGATGGCGCCCTAATCCGTACTCAAGGTCAGACAGACCAGTATCGCGCATGGCGTTTGATTTGGAAACGGGCACCCGGCGACCGCGTCATCTCCGCCGCGACAAGACCATCGGCATGCCGCCTCGGCGCGCAAGGTCATCTTTTGTACCGGCCATACCTTGTGCCCGACCGCCAGCGCGAAATCGAAATGCCGCGCCAGCAGCGCCAATGTCACGCAGGCCTCCTGGAGCGCAAAGGCAGAGCCGATGCAGACGCGGGGCCCGGCGCCGAACGGCAGGTAGGCGAAGCGGTCGATGGTCTCCCGCGCGCCCGGAAGGAAGCGCTCGGGATTAAACGCCTCGGCCTGGGTCCACAGCGCGCGATGCCGATGCAGCACATAGGGCGCGATCACCACCATCGTGCCGGGCTTGATGGCGTGGCCCGATAGAACGTCGGGACCGAGCGCAACACGGCTGATTGCGCTGATCGGGGGATAAAGCCGATTAGCCTCGTCGATCACCGCGCGGGTCTCGACGAGCCGGTCGGTCAGCGTCGCCGGGTCGCCGCGGTCGAGTTCGCGTTCGGCTTCGGCGCGGAGATGCGCGCGCCATTCCTCCGATTGCGACAACAGATACAGAGACCAGGTCAGGCAATTGGCCGTCGTCTCGTGGCCAGCGGCGATGAAGGTCAGCACATTGGCGCGCACCTCCGCTTCGCTCAAGCCTGCGCCGGTCTGCGGATCGCTCGTCGTCAGGAGCAGCGTCAGCAGGTCTTGCGGGACGTTGTCGGCCGCTTCGGCCAGGCGCCGGCGCCGGGTCTCGATCAGGCGGTCGATGGTCTTTTCGAAGAACCGCAGTGTCGACCAGACAGTGAGTCGCCGGGGCCGCGGGATGGCGGCGGGCAGGCCGAGTATGTCGAAAGGATCGATACGGCTGGCGACCTCGAAATAGCGCTGCATCGCGAGGCGCACCTCTTCACGGTCGGCGCCCACGCCGTCCGAGAAGATCGTGCGCTCCAGCACCGCCAGCGTGAGAAGCGTCACTTCCGCGGCAACGTCGATCACAGTCCCTGATTTGCGATCGAGCCGCTCGACGAGGGCTACGGCCTCGGCGACGACCGCGCTCGAGAAGGTCATGACGCTGCGACGGGAAAACAACGGCGCGAGCGCCCGGCGCTGAACGCGCCATTGATGCCCCTCGGCGCTCAGCAAGCCGTCGGCGAGGCCGGCCGACAGGATGCGCCGTTGCATCCAGTCCTTCTCATAGTTGCCCGTGTTGTCGAGCAGAACGCGGCGGATGGCGGCCGGATCGCTCACGACCACGGCCCGGCCAAACGGTAGGCCGCCGGAGACGATCGGCTCTTCGAAGTGCGCGTCGGTCCAGGCTTCGAGCGGGTTTGGTCGCCAGCACTCTGAGCAAGGCGACAAGCCCCAGCGGCTTGGCGCACGGCACCGGCGCAGGCGGTCTCGGCAGCGTGACGGTCTGCAGCATCAGCTCCCCCCAGAGTGATGTTCACAAGACTTTGATCAACTCAAAGTTCCATTCGGGTTCCTCGTGCGCAAGCGCTTTTTGGCCGTCAGGAAGCGCCGCCCGGCCGGATTGAACCATTTAGCGTCTCCGACATTGCGTTAGGTGCAATCTTCTCCTTACCGTTCAGGGGTTTGCCCATGTCTGCGCTATCCTGGCCCCTCGTCGTGGCGACGTCTCGCCGCGCTGTCTTTTTGGTCGCCTGGGCCACCTTGCTCACCTCGTCGGCCCCGGTCGCAGCGCAAGACAGCCTGACGGGCACCTGGCGGGTAAAGGACGGCAAGGCGCTGGTCCGCATCGTGGATTGCAGCGGCAAGTATTGGGGTGTGGTGGCGTGGGAGAAGTCTCCCGGCGTCGACAACAAGAATCCGAATCCGGCGCTCAAGTCCCGGCCGACGCTCGGCATGCCGGTGCTGCTCGGAATGACGCCCGACCAGACGGGGCGATGGACCGGCCACATCTACAACGCGGAAGACGGGCAAACCTACGAGAGTCACATCACGTTCGCCGGCGCCAACGGCCTCCGTGTCGAAGGCTGCGTGCTTGGCTTCATGTGCGGCGGCGAAACCTGGAGCCGCGCCGCTCCCGCGCTCGCCGAGAACCCGCGCCGCGCACCGGCGCACACGACCACTGGCGCAGGCCGCCCAAAGCGGTCGATCGCCGAAGAGCCGGCCGCGCAGGTCTGCTCAGGAATCGGCCGGCGCTGAGCTTTCGTTTTTTCCACTGCTGATGCGCGGCTTGCCCATCAGCGCCGGTTGGAACAGGACTGCGGCGCCCAGCGTGCATACGAGCGACAGCGCCAGCAGCTTGCCCATGCTCGACGTACCGGGATGGCTCGACAGCCAGAGACTGCCGAAGGCGGTGGCGGTCGTCAGTGCGCTCCAGATCACCGCGCGCGTGAGGCTCGACTGGAGAAGGTTCGTCTGCCCGGCGCGCCAGGCCGTGATGTAATAGATTTTGAAGGCGACGCCGACGCCGAGCAGCAGCGGCAGCGCAATGATGTTGGCGAAATTAAGCGGCATGCCGATCAGGACGCACAGTTCGAGCGTCACCACGCCCGCGAGCAACAAGGGCACGAGCGTCAGCAGTACGTCGCCGATGCGACGCAGCACGATCCACAGAATCACCGCGATCGACAACAGCGCATAGATACCGGCATGGACGAAGGCGGAGACAATGGTTTTGCCGGATTCCAGGATGGAGATCGGACCGCCGGTGGCCGTCGGATAGGCATTTGTCACGGCTTGCGCGAAATTGCGTAAGACGTCGGTGTCGTCCGGATCGCCTTTCGGCAACGCCTGCACGCGCGTCTTGCCGTCGGCGGCGGTCCATTGCCGCTTCAGTACATTCGGCACGGTATCGGCGGTGACCGGCCCGGCCTGGAGATAGCCCGCGAGTTCGCCGAGCGCGACCCGCATCGGCACGAGGAAAGCGTCGGCCGCACGCGCGCGCAACGCCGCGTCGCCCTGCGCCAGTTTCGTCAAGTCGCCGGAAAGCCTGCGGGCCGCCTCCGCGCCGGGTCCGGCCGCCGTGCCAGCCATTTGCTTGAGCCGCGCGGCAGTCTTGTTAAGCGCGGCGACTTTGTCGGCATCAGTGGGCTGATCCTCATCCGGCGGCGCGCGGAGCGCCTTGCCGATCCTTCCATCGAGAGCGCGGATCGCTTCGAGCTTCTGCGACTGATCGTCGGGGATGAAGCTTTGCAGCGTCATCACCCGGTCGACTTGCGGCAATGTCTTGAGGTGGGCGGCGATGCTTTGCGCATCGGCGAGGTTCGGCGCGACGACGTTGACGGCGTTGACGCCGACACCCGGATCGCGCTGCACGTCCATCAAAGTTGAGATCGACTCGACCTTGGGACTGCGCAAGTGGATCGGATCGAAATCGAACGACAGCCAGTAAAGGAGCGGCAGGCCGGCAAGCGCCACGGCGACCGTGCCGGCAACGACGCCAATGCGATGTCGCTGGAGGAAATCGTCGACCGGCGCCAGCGCTGCGTAGCCGACCGGTTCGGACTCGCCGACCGGATTCATGACCGTGATCAAGGCCGGCAGCAGCGTGATACTCGTTGCATAGGCAATCAGCATGCCGACGCCGGCGATCTGCCCGAGCTCGGACAGGCCGCGATAGTCGGTCGGCAGGAACGAGAGGAAACCGGCAGCGACCGCGGCGGCCGCGAGCGTCAACGGCACACCGATCTCGGTGGCGGTGCGGCCGAGCGATTCCTTGAGGTCGGGACAATGGTGGCGCTCGGCGCGGTAGCGCACCGAGAACTGGATTGCGAAATCGACGCCGAGGCCGACGAACAACACCGCGAACGCCACCGAGATCATGTTCAGAGCGCCGACCATCAGCAGGCCGGAGGCAGCCGTGATCGCGAGCCCGGCAAACAGATTGATGAAGACGGCGCCGATGATGCGCTTCGACTTCAGCGCCAGCCACAGGATCACCAGGACAATTACCACCGTGCCGGCGATATTGACCCAGGCGCCCTGCTGTACCGTGGAAAATTCCTCGTCGCCCATCGGCACCGTGCCGGTGAGGCGCACGCGCGCCTGGAAGCGCGCGCTCAGATGCAAATCGGCTGCGGCCTGCCGGATCGCAGTGTCTGCCTTCTGCCCCGGTTCGAGCGAGGAGAAGTCGAGGACCGGATCGACCTCGACAAAACGGCGCAGTTGGCTTGCTACCGGCTTGCCGCCGCTCATCATCTCCTGCCAGGAGAACGCCGCCGGCCTGCCGGCGAGCACCTCGTTGAGCGTGTCGGCGGCCATCGTCAGCGGACGGCTCATCTGGTCGAGCGTCAGCTTGTTTTGCACCACACCGGCGAGACCGAGATTAAGCGCCGAGGTGAGCCCGCGCAGGCTCTGGTCGTCATGCAGCGTCTCGATCAGCGGCGCGGCTGCGCCCAACCCTTGCGTGAAGCGGGTCACTTGCTCCGCCGGCTGGAATAGCAGCCCGTTGTGAGCGAAGAACGGGCCGCCGGCCAGATCGTCGACCGCTTGGAACAGGTCCGGGTGGCCGTTGAGGCGATTGACGAGGGCGCCGGTTGCCGCTGCGACGAACTCCGGCGTCGGTGCATCGATGACGATCAAAGTCGATGCGAAATGCCCGGGAAACTCCTTCTCGAACTTTGCCTCGCGCTGACGCCACGGCAGATCTGGCGAAATAAGCTTGTTGATGTCGGTATTTATCGCGAAATGCGTGACGGTATAGGCGGCCGAGACGCCGGTCACGGCCATGACCATGGCGATAACCAACCAGGGGTTGCGGATGCAGAAACGTACGACCCGTGAAACGGCAGAAAGCAACATGAGGCGATAGACCTATTCAATTCGCCCCAGGTGCAGTTCCAGGATCCGTCGAATCCCAAACGCAGCGGAACCATTAAGAGCGACCACTATTATCCCCCATCGAACGCCTTTTCACGGCGTTTAAATGACGCGAGACCGCTTGGGGGGCAGTCCAGAAGAGCGTCGGAGCTGGGGTTTCGCCCTCCGCGCACTGTCAGTGAAGGGTGAATCCCAAATGCCTGCACCCACTTCGACCATCGATCAAGCTCGTCCCGCCTCCCTGCTAGGAACGTTGCACACCCCGGCAGACCTGCGCCGGGTCGATGCCGCACAACTTCGGCAGGTCGCCGACGAATTGCGGGCCGAGACCGTCAATGCGGTCGCCGTCACCGGAGGTCACCTCGGCGCCAGCCTCGGTGTCGTCGAACTTACAGTCGCATTGCATTACGTCTTCGATACCCCGCATGACAAGCTGATCTGGGACGTCGGCCACCAGGCCTATCCGCACAAGATTTTGACCGGGCGGCGCGATCGCATGCGCACGCTGCGCCAGGCCGGCGGTTTGTCCGGCTTCACAAAGCGCGCCGAGAGCGAGTACGACCCGTTCGGCGCCGCGCATTCCTCGACGTCGATCTCGGCCGGGCTCGGCATGGCGACGGCGCGTGATCTCGCCGGCGACGATTTCAACGTCGTTTGCGTGATCGGAGACGGCGCGATCTCTGCCGGGATGGCATACGAGGCGATGAACAATGCCGGCGCGCATGGGCGCCGCCTCATCGTCATCCTCAACGATAACGAGATGTCGATTGCCCCGCCGGTCGGCGCGATGTCGAATTATCTGACGCGGCTTCTGTCGAGCCCGACCTTCATGTCGCTGCGCGACATCGGCAAGCAAGTCGCCGAGCGGTTGCCCGATTTCCTGAAGGAGCGCGCGGTCAAGGCGGAAGAACTGGCGCGCGGCTTTCTCACTGGCGGCACGCTGTTCGAGGAGCTTGGTTTCTATTACGTCGGCGTCGTCGACGGCCACGACCTCGAGCAGCTCGTGCCGGTGCTTGAGAACGTGCGCGACGCCGATGCGGGCCCCATCCTTGTCCATGTCCGGACACAGAAAGGTAAAGGCTATGCGCCGGCCGAAAGCTCGGTCGATAAATATCACGGCGTCGTCAAATTTGACGTCGCCACGGGCAAGCAGAAGAAAGCCGCTTCGAACGCGCCTTCATACACGAAAGTGTTCGGCGAATATCTCGTCAAGGAAGCGCAGCATGACGACCGCATCGTCGCCATCACCGCGGCAATGCCGTCCGGCACCGGCGTCGATATCTTCGCCAAGGCTTTCCCCGACCGCGCTTTCGACGTTGGTATCGCCGAGCAGCACGGCGTCACCTTTGCCGCAGGACTGGCGACACAGGGGTTCAAGCCCTTCGCAGTGATCTACTCCACCTTCTTGCAGCGCGCCTATGACCAGGTGGTGCATGACGTCGCCATCCAGCGGCTGCCGGTGCGTTTCGCGCTGGACCGCGCCGGCCTCGTCGGCGCGGACGGTCCGACCCATGCCGGCGCTTTCGACCTCGCTTATCTCGGCTGCCTGCCTGGCTTCATCATCATGGCGGCGGCCGATGAGGTGGACCTAGCGCACATGGTGGCCACGGCGGCGGCGATCGACGATCGCCCGTCGGCGTTCCGCTATCCGCGCGGCGAAGGCGTCGGACTTCCTATGCCCGAACGCGGCGAGCCCCTGGAGATCGGCCGCGGCCGAATCGTCCGGGAGGGCAATACGGTCGCCTTGTTATCTCTCGGCGGCCGTCTTGCCGAATGCATGCGGGCAGCCGATATGCTGGCAGCGCAGGGCATTTCCACAACCGTGGTCGATGCCCGATTCGCCAAACCGCTTGATTCGACACTCATTTCTCGCCTCGCGCGATCGCACGAGTTGCTGATAACCGTCGAGGAAGGGGCTATCGGCGGGTTCGGTTCCCATGTGCTACAGTTCCTTGCTGGAACCGGCGCGTTGGAACAGCCAGGATTCAAGGTCCGTTCGATGGTTTTGCCCGATGTATTCCTTGATCAAGACGCCCCGGCGGCCATGTACGCCAAGGCTGGTCTCGATGCCCACGGCATCGTCGCCAAGGTATTCGAGGTCTTCAACACCCGGGCCCCCGCCTTGCAGCCGTTCCTGGCGTTGGAGGCCGGTAACGGAGCCATTCGATGAAGGTGATACTCGCGCAGCCACGCGGTTTTTGCGCCGGCGTGGTCCGCGCCATCGAGATCGTCGAGCGGGCGCTCGAAAAATACGGCCCGCCGGTCTATGTGCGGCATGAGATCGTGCACAACAAATGGGTGGTCGACGCGCTGAAGGCGCGCGGCGCCCGGTTTGTTGAGGATTTGTCAGAGGTTCCGCCCGACGGGATCACTGTCTTCAGCGCCCATGGCGTGGCCAAGAAGGTCGAACTGGACGCGCAGGAGCGCGGCCTGCACGTCCTCAACGCCACCTGCCCACTGGTGTCCAAGGTGCACACGCAAGGACGTCACTATTTGCGCAAGGGCCGCACCGTCGTCCTCATCGGCCATGCCGGACATCCGGAGGTCGAGGGCACGCTCGGCCAGATCCCGGGCGAGGTTCTGCTGGTTCAGAACGAAAAGGAGGTCGACGCGCTGACTTTGCCGCCGGAGACCCCGGTCGCTTACGTCACCCAGACCACCCTCTCGGTCGACGACACCAAGGACATCATCGCCGCCCTTTATCGCAAGTTCACCGACGTGGTCGGCCCGGGCACCGAGGACATCTGCTACGCGACACAAAATCGCCAAATGGCCCTGCGCGAACTTAGCAAGCTCGTGGACGTTATCTTTGTGGTCGGCGCGGCCAATAGCTCGAACTCCAACCGTTTGCGCGAAATCGGGCTCGAGGCAGGAATTCCGACCCACCTGATCGCCAATGGCAGCGAAATCAAGCCCGAATGGCTTGAGGGTGTGGAGGCAGTAGGCATCACCGCAGGTGCTTCGGCACCGGAGGTGATGGTCATGAGCGCGATCGAGGCGTTGCGCAAATTCGCCGCGGTCGAAGTGTCCTTGCTCCCGGGGCGCGAGGAGAATATGGAGTTCCGTGTTCCGGTGGAACTCCTTCAGGTCAAAAACGCCAGCAAAATAGGTAAGGACGGAAGTCTTGGGCATTCCTCTCTTGCAGAAGTTGATTGTCGGTAGCTACGTCGTCCGTCAGCGAGTGGTCGGCCGCAAACGGTATCCGCTTGTTCTGATGCTGGAGCCGTTGTTCCGGTGCAATCTCGCTTGCTCCGGTTGCGGCAAGATCGATTACCCGGACGAAATCCTCAATCAGCGCATTTCGGTGAAGGACGCGCTCGACGCGGTCGATGAATGCGGCGCGCCGGTCGTGTCGATCGCCGGCGGCGAGCCGTTGCTGCACAAAGAGCTGCCGCAGATCGTCAAGGGTATCATCGCCCGCAAGAAATTCGTCTATCTGTGCACCAATGCGCTTCTCATGGAAAAGCGCATGAAGGACTACGAGCCCTCGCCCTACTTCGTCTGGTCGGTACATCTCGACGGCGAGAAGCAGGATCACGACAAGTCGGTGTGCCAGGAAGGCACCTATGACCGCGCGGTGGCCGCGATCAAGGCGGCGAAGGCCAGGGGCTTCCGCTGCAACATCAACTGCACGCTCTTCAACAACGCCGATCCGGAGCGCATGGCGCGCTTCTTCGATAGCGTCATGGCGATGGGCGTCGACGGCATCACCGTGTCGCCCGGCTACGCTTATGAGCGCGCGCCGGACCAGCAGCACTTCCTCAACCGCACGACCACCAAGCAGCTCTTCCGCGACATCTTCAAGCGCGGCAACGGCGGCAAGGACTGGTCGTTCAGCCAGTCCGGCCTGTTCCTCGACTTCCTCGCCGGCAACCAAACCTACAAGTGCACGCCATGGGGCAACCCGACGCGCACCGTGTTCGGTTGGCAGCGGCCCTGCTACCTGGTCGGCGAAGGCTACACCAAGACCTTCAAGGAACTGATGGAAGAGACCGACTGGGATTCCTACGGCGTCGGCAACTACGAAAAATGCGCCGACTGCATGGTGCACTCCGGCTTTGAAGCGACCGCGGTCAACGACTCGATCTCGCATCCACTGAAGCTCTTGAAGCTGTCGCGCAAGGGCGTAAACACCGATGGCGAGATGGCGCCGGATATCGATCTATCGAAGCAGCGGCCGCCGGAGTTCGTGTTTTCGCGGCACGTGCAGCAGAAGCTCGGCGAAATTCGCGAGGAGAAGGCGCGCGCCAAGGACGCGCCGCAGCCGATGGAAGCGGCGGAGTAAGTCGCATCGCCGCGTTGAATCGTGCAGATGCCCGGCCCCGCGCCGGGCATTTTGCTTTTTGAGCCAAGATTTGGGATTTCGGAGCCGCGAACTCGCTTCACCTGCAAGCGGCACCGCACGAGTGATTACATCCCGAAGGCGAACCGCTCGTTGCTCGAACGCAGGCGGCGATACCGCGCGAGCGCCCAGAGCGGGAAGTATTTCCGGTAGCCGTGATAGCGCAGGTAAAAGACGCGCGGAAAACCGGTGCCGGTGAATCGCTCCTCTTCCCAGAAGCCGTCGGCGCTTTGCGTGTGCGTCAGGTATTCGACGCCACGCGCCACTGCGGGGTGCGACACCTCGCCCGCGGCCATCAGCCCCATCAGCGCCCAGGCGGTCTGCGATGCCGTGCTCGGCGCCTTTTCGTGACCCATGTAAGCGAGCTTGTAGCTGTCGCCGTCCTCGCCCCAGCCGCCGTCTTTGTTCTGGATCGAGATGAGCCAGTTCGTCGCCTTGCGCATCGCCGAATGATCGTGCGGCAGGCCGGCGGCATTGAGCGCGCACAAGACAGACCAGGTGCCGTAGATGTAGTTGAGGCCCCAGCGGCCGTACCAACTGCCGTCGTCGAGCTGTTCGCCGAGCAGATAGGCGATGCCGCGTTGAAGCGCCGGATCGTCGGCCTGGGCGCCGAGCTGCGCCAGCGCCGAGAGGCAGCGCGCGGCGACGTCCTCGGTCGGCGGATCGACCAGCGCGCCGTGGTCGGCAAACGGAATATTGTTCAGGTACTCGTGCGTATTGTCGATATCGAACGACGCCCAGCCCCCGTTGCGGCTCTGCATGCCGCGGACCCATTCCTCGGCGCGAGCGATGGTCGCGTCGTAGTCGTTGCCGCCGCTCATCTTGCGTGCGCGGTCCATGGCCATGATGACCACGGCGGTGTCGTCGAGATCGGGATAATGCGGATTGGCATACTGGAAGGCCCAACCGCCCGGCCGCAGGCCCGGCGCGCGCACGATCCAATCGCCCTCGACATTCAGTTCTTGCAACGGCACGAGCCAGTCAAGCGCCTTGCGCGCATGCGCAACCGCATCCGGCGAGCCGACATCGAGCAGCACCTGCGCCGCCAGCACCGAATCCCACACCGGCGAGACGCAGGGCTGGCAATAGGCTTCGTCGTCCTTGACGACCAGGAGCCGTTCGACGGAGTCGCGGGCGATCGCCGCTTTCTCCTTGTCGCCGAGCACGTCGAACATCATGCAGGCATTGGCCATGGCTGGAAAGATCGCGCCGAGGCCGTCCTTGCCGTTGAGCCGCTCACTGACGAAGCCGGCCACCTTGGCGATGGCGCGTCGGCGCAATCTCGCCGGCGGATCGCTGAAGGTCTTGCGCAAGAGGATGTCGACGCCGCGGAAGAAGGCGAAGATCGCCGGGTTTTGATGGGGCGCCTTCTCCGGCGGGCCGATCGTCAGTGGCGGCTGGAGGAAGAGTTCGTCGAGCGTGATCCCGCGCGGATTCTTTGCGCGCGGCTTGAGCGCGAACAGCACGAGGAGCGGCGCCAGCACGGCGCGGCCCCAATAGGAGATCTTGGTGAGGTGGAAAGGAAACCAGCGCGGCAGGAGCACGATTTCAACCGGCATCATCGGCACCGCCTCCCAGCTCATGATGCCGAACAGTGCGAGCAGGATGCGGGTGAAGACATTCACGTTGACCGCGCCGCCGCGCTTGAGGATCGCCTCGCGGGCACGGCGCATGTGAGGCGCGTCGATGTCGTCGCCGATGGTCTTGAGCGCGAAATAGGCCTTCAGCGTCGCACTCATGTCGAATTCGCCGTCGTTGAACAGCGGCCAGCCATCGTGTTTGGCGTTCTGGATGCGGCGCAGATAGACGCCGATCTTGCGTTCGAGCTCAGCGTCGACCGGCTCGCCGCGATAGTGGCGCAGCAGCACGTATTCGGCGGGAATGGTGGCGTCGGCCTCAAGCTCGTAGACCCAGTGACCGTCCG
>DATCFB010000255.1:0-3436 GCA_036509755.1 Pseudolabrys sp.
CCGGTGCGGCCGATGCCGGTCACAACCTCGTCGCAGCCAAAGGCCTTCAGCTTCTCGGCGACCGAAGCGGCCGTGCGGTGGACGTCGTAGAGGATTTCCGGGTGGGCATGCAGGTCGCGCCGCCAGGCGGTAATATCGGCACACAAGTCGGCGACGCGGTTGACGATCGGCATTGTCTCTCCTTGGCGAACGGCGCCTGGCGGGCGGCATTCCGGGGGTTTTCAGCCGGAATTCCAGCGGCCGCACTCCAGCCGGCGCAGTGTAGCAAATGAGCCGCCTAGGGCCAGCCATTGCGCGGACACGGGCTATTGACCGGGCCCGGAGGCGCCCCTACACAGCCCGGGAAGCGCAGGGCCGGGCTTCGCCGGCCGCATCCGGGCTATCGATGCCGTCCCGCCGGATGAACTTTGATGCGCCTTCGGCCTCGGTGCGAGCGCGTAGCTCAGGCGGTAGAGCGACTGACTTTTAATCAGTAGGTCCTGGGTTCGAGTCCCAGCGCGCTCACCAAGCAAGACCTTACGGGCGTCTAATAACGACTCCCCCCACCAAACATTTGAAAAATCGCGCCATCCCGCGGCGGCCCGGTACACAAAAGACAAAGACCCCGGGGTGAAGCCCCGGAGTCTTGTGTCTCTGAGTTGAATCAGAACGCTCAGCGGCAGCGACGGATTTTCCTGGTCATGCCGTGCTCATGGATGATGACCGTCTTGCAGTCTCGATGCCCGACGCCGACGGTGATGTGTTCATGGCGATCGCGATCGTGATCGTGATGATCAGCCACGCCAACGCCGACGCCGTTCGGCCCCGCGCCGACATAGACGCCCTGTGCATTCGCGGGCATCGCAAGCGCGATACCGGCAGCGGCGAAAAGTCCCAAAGCAAGCATGCGCATGTGTCACCTCCTGTGATATTCTAGGCAACACGTGCGGCTTGAGGTTTGTTCCTGCCGGGCCGCTGCGACGTCGATGAACGGCTATTCATCCAAACGGGTGCGCGGATCCTGGCAGCAGGTCCCGATCCAAGGCTGCAACTCTCAATTGTCGAGCCCGAGCACCTTCTCGAAAAAGAAATCCGGATAGGGATCGTCGTTGAAGCGCTCGATTTCGCTCCAGCCGGTCTTGCGGTAGAGCGCGATCGCCTCGGGCAGTGCGCGGTTGGTGTCGAGGCGCAGCGCCGTGATCGACAGTTCGCGCGCGGCGGCTTCGATCGCGTCCATCAAATGCCGCGCCAGCCCAAATCCGCGCGCGGACGGCGCGACCCAGAGCCGCTTGACCTCCGCCATCTCGCCGCCGCTGCGCTTCAAGCCGACGCAACCGACCGGCACGCCGTCCGACATGGCGACCAGAAACGCGCCCCGCGGCCGGATCATGTCCTTGGCCTCCGGATCGCGCGACAGCGACACGTCAAAGCCTTTCTCGAAGCGGCGCGCGAGTTCGCCATAATATTCTCCGAGGCAATAGCGCGCCGTTTCACAGCGCGGGTCCATCTCTTCAACCGCGATGCGTGCGCGCCCGAGCGCGGACGCGACGAGGTCCATGGCCGCGAGTAATTCCTCACGGCGCGGATGGCGCGCAATCATGGCGTCGGCTTGCGCGTCCGACAGAGCCTCGTAGGCGTCGAACTCGCGGCGGCCGCGTTTCGTCAGCCGCGCGATGCGGCGGCGGGCGTCGTCGGGATGGGCGACGGTTTCGATCAGGCCCTCGTTTTCGAGCCCGCGCAGCAGGCGGCTCATGAGGCCGGAGTCGAGGCCGAGATAATCGCGCAGCGCTCCGATGTCCGAGCGGCCGTGGCCGATCGCATTGAGCACGCGCGCCGCGCCGAGGGGCCGGCCGCGCCCCAGGAAAGATGTGTCGAGCGCGCCCACTTCAGACGTAACGGCACGGTTGAAGCGGCGCACCCTCGTCACGGGATCGACCGTCATATTCTCTGACTAATGTCAGACATACGCCCTGTCAATCCGGTTGCTTATTATCGTTCGTGAACGGGGCGGACGTTAGCCTTAACGATTGGCAAATCGAGCTGCGAATTTCGGCATTGATTGTAACGGCTTTTGAAAGGGTTTGCGTATACACAAAAGCCTGCTGGGGGCTGCTCGCAGCCTGGGAGGCGTGGTGTCGCAAGAATTGGCCTGGAATGGCGTGCACGCGCTCGTGGGCCCCGCGCCGGCCGACGCGCGACGCGCTGATGCTGCGCGCGACCTCGTGCGCACGGCCGGCATCGTCGTCGAGCATGCGTCCGCCGAACGACTGGCCGGCCTTGCGGATGACTGGCGCGACCTCACGCAACGCGCCGATGTTGCGAACGTGTTCATGCATCCGGCGCTGCTGTGCGAGGCCATCGCCGCCTATCCGGACCGCAATATCTCCGCCCTACTCGCCTGGCAGGACGAGCCGACGCGTCTCGTCGGGATTTGGGCGTTTTCCAGCGGCCGCGCACTGTTGTCCGCACCGGCGACACCGAACGCCTATCTTGCGACGCCGGTGGTCGACCGCGATTTCCTCGAGCCCGTGCTCGACGGCTTCCTTACCTTCATCGCCGCCAACGCAAGCCTGCCGAGCATCGTCGCGCTCGACACGATGGACGCCGACACCGCGACTTTCGCCGCGCTCACGCGCGTCGTCGCCACCCGTCGCGGCGCGCTGCATATGTTCAGCCGCACGCAGCGCCCGAAGCTCGCCTCCGATCTAGACGCCAAGGCCTATTTCGAACAGGCGATGTCGGCGTCGAGCCGCAAGAAGCTGCGCCAGCACCGCCGCCGTCTCGGCGAAAAGGGCGCGCTCGAATCGAGCATGGTCAACGAGGCGGACGCCGTGCGCCGCGCCTTCGAGAATTTCCTCGTGCTCGAAGCCTCCGGCTGGAAGGGTCGCCAGGGCACCGCGCTCTTGAGCGATCCCGCCGACGCGGCCTTCACGCGCGGCATGATCGCCGCGCTCGCCGCGCAGGGCCAAGCCGAAATTCACAGCCTCGCGCTCGACGGCCGGCCGGTGAGCATGCAGGTGCTGCTGCGCGCGGGCCGCACCGCCTTCACCTGGAAGACCGCCTACGACGAGGCGTTGCACGATTTTTCACCAGGCACGCTGCTGTTCGAGGACTACACCGCGCGCCTGCTCGCCGACAAAGACATCGACAGCGTCGATTCCTGCTCGTTCGACGACAGCGGCTACATGGCCTCCTGGCGTGAACGCAAGGAGGTCGCGCATCTCTGGCTCGACGCACGCGCCGGCGGCTCCATCACATTCCATATCCGGGCGCGTTTGCAGAGTGCCTATCTCGCGCTCCGCGCGCGCGCCAAGGCGGTCTACCACAAGCACCTTCGCTCATAGCTCTCGACACAGGGCACGCAGAGAACTCCGATGCAGAATACAGATGTTGTCATCGTCGGTGGCGGATTGGCCGGCTCCATGGCCGCGGCGATGCTCGGCCGCGCCGGCATCGA
>DATCFB010000256.1:0-9850 GCA_036509755.1 Pseudolabrys sp.
CCGATCGGCATTTTCTCGCAACCGGCTTCCTTGATCAGGGCGGCAATCTCCTTGGCGTGCTTGGTCATCAGGCCGAAGGCCGGATCGACCATGCCGCGCATGCCGATGATGCCGGCCTTGCAGTTCTCGGGCTTCAGCCACGGCGTGTAGAGCTTGTGATGCACGGCGGCGGAGCCGAAGTCCCATAGGATCGGATCGCCGTTACGGGTTAGAAGCGCCCAGCGGCAGAGCTTGTCGCGCTCCCATTCGCCGATCTTGGTCGACGTGATGTAGCGGATGTTGTTGACGTCGAAGACGAGCAGGGCGCCGAGCTCGGAATTTTCCAGCGCCTGCTTGACGCGGCCGAGGCGATACCGGTGCAGCCGGCGGTAGTCGACGCGTTCCTCGAAATCGACGCCCATGATGCCCAGCGACGGCAGGGCGCGGGCCCAATTGTAGCGCGGGTTGATGTCCTCGGCGCGGATCTGCAATGGGTCGCGCGTTCGTTCGTCCATCGGCTCCTCCTGCCGTCTAATGCGGCTTGTGCGGATTGGTTCGGCTGAGCTTATACACCCGGACAGCCGCGTCGTCATGCCTGCCTAAAGCGCGGCGGTGTCTCGGTTATTCCGCCGGTTGTGGGTGGGCCGGCGGGCGCCGAAGAAAGGTGGGATTGGCGCCGCCCAGCTTGCGATGCAGGCGGTCAAGCAGGAGATAAATCACGGGCGTCGTGTACAGGGTGAGCACCTGCGAAACCAGAAGGCCGCCGATAATCGTGATGCCGAGCGGGCGACGCAGTTCCGAGCCGGGGCCGAGCGCAATCACCAGTGGCACGGCGCCGAGCATCGAGGCCATCGTCGTCATCAGGATCGGCCGGAAACGTTCGAGGCAGGCTTCGTGAATGGCGCGTTCCGGCGGGAGGCCGCGCCGCCGCTCGCCATCGAGTGCGAAGTCGACCATCATGATGCCGTTCTTTTTCACGATGCCGATAAGCAGGATGATGCCGATGAAGGCGATCACGGTGAGCTCCGTGCCCGAGACTTGAAGGGCGAGCAAGGCGCCGAGCCCGGCCGAGGGCAGCGTCGAGATGATCGTCAGCGGATGTGCCAGGCTCTCGTAGAGCACGCCGAGTACGATGTAGACGGCGATCAGCGCCGAGAACAGCAGTAGCGGCTGCGCTCCGGCCGACTGTTGAAACTGCTGCACGTCGCCGGCGAAGTCGGCGTGGATCACGTCCGGAATGTGCATCTCGCCGACCGCTTGGCCGATTGCGGCCGTCGCGTCCTGGATGGTCGTGCCGGCCGCGAGGTTGTAAGTGATGGTCGTCGATGGAAATTGACCTTGATGGTTGACCACCAGCGGTGCGATGCCGCGTTCGACACTGGCCACGGTCGATAACGGCACCTGCGTGCCGCCTTTTCCAGATACGTATATTTGACTGAGATCGTTGGGGTCGCGCCGGTAACTGCCCTCGACCTCCAGAATGACCCGGTACTGGTTGCGCGGGCCGTAGATTGTCGAGATTTGCCGCTGCGAGAACGCGTCATTGAGCGCGTTGTCGATGTCCTGGATGTTTACGCCCATTCGCGACGCCGCGGTGCGGTTGATGTTCACCGTGGCTTGCAGGCCGCCTTGCTCGCGGTCGGTGGTGACGTCGACGAGGCCGGGAATCGCCTTCACGCGATCGAGCACCTTCGGCACCCAAGCCTGGAGTTGGTCGATGTCCGAGCTCCAGAGTGTGAATTGGTATTGCGAATTGCTCTGCCGCCCGCCGGCCCGGATGTCTTGCGCCGGCACCATAAAGACTCGAATGCCGGCTATGTGGTTGAGCCTGTTACGCAGACGATTGACCACCTGCTGCGTCGACACGTTGTTGCGTTCATCGAGCGGCTTCAGGCTGATGAAGAGGCGCCCCCGGTTGACGGAGGCATTAAAGCCCGATGCGCCGACCGACGAGCCGACGCCGGCGACCGCCGGATCGGCCAGCACGACGTCTCTCGCCTGCGTCTGGAGCTTCTCCATGGCCTCGAACGAGATATCGGTCGAAGCCTCAGTCCCGCCGAAGATGAGCCCGGTGTCGTCCTGCGGGAAGTAGCCCTTCGGCACCTTGATGTAGAGGCCGATGGTGAGTGCGATGGTAGCGACGAAGACGATCAGCGCAAGCGCACGGTGCTCGATTGTGAAGGCCAGTGTGCGGGCATAAAAGCGCGTCAGCCGCGACAGCGTGCGCTCGACCACGCGGTCGAGCCAGGTCGCGTCGGGGCTCGGTCCCTGCCGCACGAAATAGGCGCAGATCATCGGCGTCACCGAGAGCGACACGACGGTCGAGATGGCGATGGCGAAAGCGAGCGTCACCGAGAACTCGCGGAAGAGGCGGCCGACAATGCCACCCATGAATAGAAGCGGGATGAAGGCGGCCACCAGCGAAACCGAGATCGAGACGACGGTGAAGCCAATCTGACGCGCGCCGGCGAGCGTTGCGCGCAAAGGCGATAGGCCCGCCTCGATGTTGCGGAAGACGTTCTCGATCATGACGATGGCGTCGTCGACGACAAAGCCGACCGACACGACGAGGGCCATCAGCGAGAGGTTGTCGATCGAGAAGCCGGCTCCCCACATGGCCGCGCAGGTTCCGGCGAGCGACAAAGGCACTGTGATGCCGGCGGCAATGGTCGGCGGCCCACGGCGCAGAAACACGAACACGACGAGCATCACGAGTACGATGGTGGCGGCCAGGGTCGCCTGCATGTCGTGCACGCTGGCCCGGATCGTCTGCGTGCGATCCGTCAGCACCGAGATGTCGAGCCCGGCCGGAATCCATTGGCGCAGTTCCGGCAACAGGGCATAGATACGGTCCACCGTGTCGATGACGTTCGCGTCGCCTTGCTTGGTGACGATCAGGAGCACCGAAGGGTCGCGGTTGAACCAGCCGGCCGAGCGACTGTTGCGAACACCAGCACGGATCGAGGCGATGTCGGGCAGGCGGATGACGTTGCCGTCGACCGTCTTGACCACCAGCGTGCCGTAGTCGGGCGCAGTTTTGAGTTGATCGTTGATGCCGATGGTGGTGGCGCGTGCCGGACCGTCGAAGGAGCCGAGCGGACCCATCGCATTGGCGTTCGATATGGCCGAACGAACATTCTCAAGCGAAATGCCCATGCTGGCGAGCCGCGTCGGATCGACCCCCACGCGCAACGCCGGCTGCTCCGAGCCGGCCACGGTGACGTCGGCGACGCCCTGCACCTGGCTCAATCGCTGCGCTATGACGCTGTCGGCGGCGTCGTAGATGGCGCTCCCCTGCAAGGTTTTGGAGGTGAGCGCGAGGATCAGGATCGGCGCTGCGGCTGGATTGAACTTGCGGAACGTTGGCAGCGTCGGCAGGTCGCCGGGAAGGTCAGAGAGCGCCGCATTGAGCGCCGCCTGGACGTCGCGCGCGGCGCCATCGATGCTGCGGGTAAGATCGAACTGCACGACGATGCGCGAGGAGCCGAGCGAGGAAACCGAGGTAAGCTCGGTGACACCGGCGATCTCGCCGAGCCGCCGCTCGAGAGGCGCGGCGACGGTCGCCGCCATGATGTTCGGGTCGGCGCCGGGGCGGCTCGCGGTGACGCTGATCGTCGGCAGTTCGACGTTCGGGAGGCTGGCGACTGGCAGGAACACGTAAGCGACGGCGCCGACCATGAAGAGGCCGATCGCCATCAGCGTCGTGCCGATCGGCCGCCGTATGAAGGGGCGAGAGAAGTTCACGGGCCTTACTCCGCCGGCAGCGGCCGTACGGCGCCGCGGCCTGACAGCCGCATGCGCAGCCGCTCCATGTAGAGGTAGATGACCGGCGTCGTGTAGAGCGTCAGCAATTGGCTGAGCAGCAGGCCGCCAATAATGGTGACGCCGAGCGGATTGCGCAGCTCCGAGCCGGTCCCGGATTCAAACGCCAGCGGCATCGCGCCAAACAGCGCGGCGAGCGTCGTCATCATGATCGGGCGGAAGCGCAGCAGCGCTGCCTGCAGGATCGACTCTTCGGGCGACAGTCCCTTGTGACGCTCCGCCTCGATCGCGAAATCGATCATCAGAATGGCGTTCTTCTTGACGATGCCCATCAGCAGCACGATGCCGATCAGAGCGATGACCGACAGGTCGTAGCCGAACAGCATCAGCGCCAGCAGCGCGCCGACACCGGCCGAAGGCAGGGTCGACAGAATCGTCAGCGGGTGGATAAAGCTTTCGTACAGCACGCCCAGCACGATGTAGATCGTGATCGCCGCAGCAAGGATCAGCCACGGCTCGCCGGCCAGTGAGCGCGCAAATTCGGACGCGTCCCCGGAATAGCTGCCGGTCACCGAACTCGGTGTGCCGATCTCCTTCTGGGTGTTCGTAATGGCTGCGACCGCATCAGACAGCGCATAGCCTGGCGCCAGATCGAAGCTGACCGTCACCGATGGGAACTGCTCCTCATGTGCGATGGCAAGCGGCGCCGTCGTGCGCACGAAGCGGGCGAAGGCGGAGAGCGGCACCTGGTTGGAGCCGGTGACTGCGTTCGGGCTCGCGGTCGTGTTGGTGTTGGTGGTGCCGGTGGCGGTGTTGCCGACGGTGGCGGCGGTGCCGGTGGAGGTGGTGGCGCCGGTGACGTAAATCTGCGACAGCGCCGACGGATCCTGCTGATAACGCGGTTGCGCCTCGAGGACGACGCGGTACTGATTGGCCTGGCCGTAAATGGTGGACACCTGGCGCTGGCCGAATGCATCGTAGAGCGTGTCGGTGACACTCTGCATCGACACGCCGAGGCGGCCCGCCTGCTCGCGGTCGACTTCTACGTCGACGCGCGGGCCGCCCTCCTGCGCCTCCGACGCGACCTCGCGGAACGCTGGTTCGCCGCGTAATTGCCGCACAAGCTTGTCGCCCCATTCCACGACCTCGTCGCGATCGGTCGAGACGAGCGTGTACTGGTACTGCGCGCGCGACGCACGGGTTGAAATCTGAATGTCCTGTGTCGCCTGGAAGTAGACGTTCATGCCGGGGATGTGCGCAACGTCGCTGCGCAGCCGGGTGATGATCTGGTCGACGCGCGTGCTGCGATCATCGCGTGGCCTGAGCGTGATGGTCAGTCGCCCGGCATTCGGAGTGGCATTTAGCGTGCTCACGCCGATCACCGAGACGACACCGATCACGTCCGGATCCTGGCGGATCGCCGCCTCGACTTCAGCCTGTTGCCGCTGCATCGCGCCGAACGACACGTCGGGACCGGCCTCCGTCACGGCGGTGATGAGGCCCGTATCCTGCAACGGCAGGAAACCCTTCGGCATGAAAGCGTAAAGCATGATCGTCGCGGCGAGCGTGGCGAAGGTGACAATCAGAGTCTCCGGCTGGTGCCGCAGCACCCACACCAGCGTGCGGTGATAGAAGGCGACGGTACGGTCCATGAGCAGGCCGAAGCCGCGCGCCGGCCGCTCTTCACCGTGGCCGCCGCCGCTCGGCCGCAGCAGGCGAGCGCACATCATCGGCGTCAGCGTCAGCGACACGATGGCCGAGGCAACGACGGCAATGGTCAAGGTCAGCGCGAATTCGCGGAACATGCGACCGACGAGGCCGGTCATGAATAAAAGCGGGATGAACACCGCGATCAGCGACAAGGTCAGCGAGATGACCGTGAAGCCGATCTCCTTGGCGCCGCGCAACGCCGCCTGTAGCGGCGTTTCGCCCTCCTCCATGTGACGGACGATATTCTCGATCATGACGATCGCATCGTCGACCACGAAGCCGGTGCCGATGGTCAGCGCCATCAGCGACAGGTTGTCGAGCGAGAAGCCGCAGAACCACATCACGCCGAAGGTGGCGATCAGCGACAATGGCAGCGCCACGCCCGCAATGATCGTAGCGCTGATGGTGCGGAGGAACATCAGGACGACCAACACGACCAGGCCGACGCTCAGCACGAGCGTAAATTGCACGTCGTGCACCGAGGCACGGATGGTGCCGGTGCGGTCATTGACGACAGTGAGCGTCGCGCCGGCCGGGATGGATCGGCGCAGCCGTGGGAGTTCTGCCTGGATGCGCTGAACGGTGTCGACGACGTTGGCGCCGGGTTGGCGCTGCACGTCGATGACGATGGCGGGCTGACCCTTATACCAGGCCCCGACCTTAGTGTTCTCGAGCCCGTCGACCACGTCGGCGACGTCGGAGAGCAGGACCGCAGCGCCATTGCGATAGGCGATGATAATGCTCTTGTAAGCGTCGGCGCTGGCGATCTGGTCGTTCGCGGCGATGCTGTAGGACTGTTGCGCGCCGTCGAGTGAACCCTTGGCGCCGGCGACATTGGCGCCGACGATGGCGGTGCGCAGGTCCTCGAGCGCAATGCCATAAGCGGCAAGCCGCGACAGGTCGGCCTGGATACGGATCGCCGGCTTGATGCCCCCCTGGACCGAGACGTGGCCGACGCCACTGACTTCCGAAAGGCGCGGCGCCATCACGGTGTCGGCGAGGTCGCTAAGCGTGCGCTGGTCGATGGTCTTCGAGGTCAACGACAGCGTGATCACTGGCGCGTCGGCCGGGTTCACCTTCGAATAGAGCGGCGGGTAGGGAAGATTGCGCGGCAGCGTTGATGCCGCGGCGTTGATCGCCGACTGCACGTCTTGCGCCGCGGCGTCGATATCCCGGTTCAGATCGAATTGCAGCGTCACCTGGGAGATGCCGAACGATGACGACGACGTCATCGTCTGCAATGACGGAATTTGGCCGAATTGCCGCTCGAGCGGCGCGGTGACGAGGGATGCGATGGTGTCCGGATTGGCTCCGGGAAGCTGGGTCGTCACCTGCACGGTCGGGAAATCGACCTGCGGCAGCGCCGACACCGGCAGCCACCAGTAGCCGAGCAGGCCGCCGAGCATCACCGCGATGCCAAGCAGGGAGGTGGCGATCGGCCGGTGGATGAAGGGCGATGAGACACTCATTGCTGTGCGGCGGGCCTCGAACCGTTGCCGCGCTGGCCCTTGCCGGCATTCTGGGCCGCGGGCTGCGAGGCGGCAGGATTATCGCTGCCGATCGTCACTTGCGCGCCGTCGGTAAGCCGCACGAATCCGGTGGTCACCACCTTTTCCGCGGGCTTCACGCCGCTCGCCACCACGGTCGTGTTCTCGTCCTGGCGCTCGATCTTGATCGGCCGCATCGCCGCTTTGTTGTTGTCGCCGACGACGTAGACGAACGTGCCGTTCGGCCCGCGCTGCACGGCGCCGGTCGGAATGACCGTGACGCCTTTGAGCGTATCGACCAGAAGACGCACATTGACGAATTGCCCCGGCCACAGGTCGATTGCATCGTTCGGGAATTCAGCCTTCAGCTTGACCGTGCCGGTCGTGGAATCGATCTGGTTGTCGACCACGGTCAGCTTGCCGTGCTCGATGACCTTGTTGTTGTCGGAGCGCAACGCGTCGGCGGCCAACGGTCCTTTGGCGAAAGCGTCGTTGACCGTCTGGATGTCCTGCTGCGGGATACTGAATGTCACCGCGATCGGCTTGATCTGCGTGAGAGTGACGATGCCGCCGGAATCGGACGAGTGCACGATGTTGCCAGCGTCGACCTGGCGAATGCCGGTGCGTCCGTCGATCGGCGCGCGGATGTCGGCGTATCCCAACGTCGCCTGCGCGCTCTCGATCGCCGCCTGATCGGACTGCAGTTGCGCGGTGTCCTGCGCCACCAGTGCGCGTTGCGTGTCCGCCTGCTGGCGGTTGATGGCATTGGTGGCGGCGAGTTGCTCATATCGCGCCAGGTCCCTCTGGGCATTGGCGAGCAGCGCCTCGTCCTGCGCCTTTTTGGCGAGCGCCTGGTCGTAAACCGCCTTGAATGTCGTCGGATCGATGTGCGCGAGGATGTCGCCCTTCTTGACGTCCTGGCCTTCGGCGAAATTAACGGCGATCAGCTTGCCGTCGACTTGCGACCGTACCGTCACGGTGTTGAGCGCCTTGGTGGTGCCCACCGCGTTCAGATAGACCGGCACATCCTGGGTCGCCGCCGCGGCGACGAGCACCGGCACTGGCCCGGTCGCCGCGAACCGCGCGGCACGGCCGCCAATTCGCGGCTGCTGCGCATGCATTCCGAAGAACACGTAGGCCAGTGCGCCGACCACGATGGCAAGGACGACAAGGATCGCGAGACCACGGCGCCAGCGGCCGCGCGGCTCGACTTTCAGTTCCTTTTTGGGGACCTCACCGTGCATCGGCCATATCCAAAGGCTTGGGCTTCCAGCCGCCCCCGAGCGCCTGGTAGAGGCTCACGATAGCCTGGATATGCGCGAGTCGCGCCACCACCAGAGTGTCCAGAGCAGTATATAAAGTCTGCTGAGTCTGCAGCACTGTGACGAGATCGATCGTTCCCTCGCGCAGCCGTTGCTCCGATATGTCGAAGGCGCGGCGCGAGCTATCAACCACCGCCCGTTGCAACCGTTCCCTGAGCGCCGTCTGGCGCACATTGATAAGTGCCGTTTCGACGTCCGAAAACGCCGAGATCACGGATTTGCGGTAGTTTTGCAGCAATTCGTCCTGCCGCCCTTTTTGCAGATCGAGATTGCCCAGGAGCCGCCCGCCTTCGAAGATCGGCTGCGTCAGCCCGGCGGTCAGCGTATAGAACGCCGATTCCGGCCGCAGCAGGGTTTTCAGGATCGCGCTCTGATAGCCGCCTTCGCCGGTGAGCGTGATCGACGGCAGGAATTGGGCGCGCGCATTGGCGACATTTGCATTGGCCGCGGCGAGTTGAGCTTCCGCCTCGCGCACGTCCGGACGCTGCGCCAGGAGCTCGGACGGCAGACCAGGCGTCACGCGCGGGATTGCGATCGAATTGAGCGAGCCGCCGCGGATCCGCACGCTTTCCGGTGAGCGCGCCATTAGCACCGCGAGCGCATTCTTGAACTGCGCCACCGTCTGCTCGAGCGGCGGAATCGAGGCATTGATCGTGTCGACCACGCTCTGCTGTTGCGCGGTCTCGAGCGCCGAAGCGGTGCCGGCCGCGAGGCGCTGCGCGATGAGATTACCCACGCGCTTGGCGCTGATGAGATTCTGCCGGGCCACGCGCAAGCGATCCTGCGCCGCCAGCACCTGGAAATATGAATTGGCGGTCGTGGCCACGGTCGACAGCGCCACGACATCTCGGTCATACCGGCTGGCAATCGCGGTTTCTTCCTGAGCCCTGAGCGCGAAGCGGTTCTTGCCCCAGAAATCGATCTCGTAACTGGCCGTGAGCGAGGCACTGAGATTGTCCCGCTCGGAGCCGCCGAAGCTGGTGGTGGTACTGCCGCTGGTGGTCTGCGAGGACCGCGACCGCGTTGCATTGCCGTTCAAGTCGACCGTCGGCAGCAGCGCCGCGCCCGTGATTCGCGATTGCGCGTCGGCCTGCACGATCCGCGCAACCGCGGCGGCGACATCGAGATTGGCGGCGTTGGCGTTGTCGATGATGTCGGTCAGTTCGTGTGAGCGGAAACCTCGCCACCAGTCGAGCGACGGAGTCGCCGCGTTAGCGACGGACGGCGTCTTTGACCCGGCGTTGTAGGCGGCAGGAATGTCGAGGCCGGGCTCCGGCGGTGTGCCGTTGATCCAACAGCCGCCGAGCGGCACGGCGATGCAAGCGGCTTGCAGCATGGTCCAAACCGGGCGCGCGGCCGCCAACGCCGTCGATGTCCTGCCCGCTTCAAGACGCATACGCACTCACTCTTGTCGACTGATCCCACCGAACCGGGAGCCTAGCCCGGACTACCGGTCATTGCTTGCGGATTTTCGATTCGGGGGCCAATCGGCCAGCGCGAGCCGGCCATCACGCGACATCTTGGCGGCGGCATCGGCAAAGATGCCTTGCAGGATCTGATCGAAATTCTGACGTGCGGCGCGGGTTTTAG
>DATCFB010000257.1:0-10184 GCA_036509755.1 Pseudolabrys sp.
GGCTCCGCTTTCGATTTCGTGCGGTTCCAGATGGAGACGTCGTGCTCGGCCTTAATCAGGCGCTCCGCCATCTGGTATCCCATGCGGCCGACGCCGATCCAGCCGATCTTCTGTGAATTCTTCGACATCCCGAAACACTCCCCTTTCAACCGTCGCAAGGCGGCAGCATTTACCCGTTCTGGCCTATCTGCGCCAGAGGCCGCGTGAACGCACGCCGCTCATGCGAGGCGCGCCTTGTGGCAGCCGCTGAAAGCGCACTATCCTTCGCTCAAAGCTGACAAAAGGCCGCGGCGCGCGGCGGCGAAAGCCGCGAAGCCACGACGATAGAACATCGACAGGAGGACAGCGGCGAGATGCACGATGCCGCGACATTTGGCGCCCCGCCAACGGTGCGCAGCGAACGGCTACTGGCCGCCATTCGCAATGCATTTCCGTTCCTGGTTGTCGGCGCGATCTGGGAGATTGTCGCGCGCGCCGGTGTATTCCCGCGCAAGCTCTTTCCAACCCTCGGAGACATTGCGCGCTCCTTCGTCGATCTCACCGCGTCCGGCATCCTGCCGCATCACGCCATCGACACTGTGCTGCGTCTGCTCGCGGGCTTCGGGCTCGCGGCTATCGTCGGCGTCTCCATCGGCGTGCTGATGGGTCGCTCGCGACGCGCCGAAGACATCCTCCTGCCGCTGGTCTCGATCCTCGCGCCGATTCCCGGGCTCGCCTACGCGCCGCTGTTCCTTTTGTGGTGCGGGCCGGGCGAGGTCTCCGCCGTGCTGCTCGTTGCCTTCGTGTCGATGTTCGCGATCATCTTCAATAGCTGGACCGGTGTGAAGGCGGTGAAGGAGATCTGGCTGCGCTCTGCGCAGGCGATGGGCGCCGACGATAAACGCGTCTTCCGTTACGTCATCCTGCCCGGGGCCCTCCCGTACATCCTGACCGGCTTGCGGCTCGGCCTCGCCCAAGCCTGGCGGATCCTGGTCGCCGTCGAAATGCTCGCCGCCGTGCCATGGGGCCTCGGCTGGCTGATCTTCGGCGCGCGCGAGTTCCTCAACACGGACGCGATGATGGCCGGCATCATCGTCATCGCGCTGATCGGCCTCGGACTCGAGAAATATGTGTTCCAGAAGATCGAGGATTACACGGTCGTGCGCTGGGGCATGATGGGATCGATGGGGTGACGCCATGACAGACACCGCCCAGCGCCGTCGCAGCTTGATCCGAGGCCTGCTGTCAATCGCCGCGGCAGCCGCGTTCTACCAGGGCGTGGCCATGAGCGGCCTCTTCCCGAAGGTGCTGCTGCCGAGCATCCCGACGGTACTGACGACGCTCTACGACATGCTTAGCGACGGCAGCATGTTTCAGCACGCCGGCGCGACGCTCTACCGCGTTCTCATCGGCTTCGGCCTTGCGATCGCAATCGGCTTGCCGCTCGGCATCCTCATGGCGCGCTTCAAGCCAGTCGAAGGTTTCCTGCTCCCACTCGTCAGCGCGCTGATGCCGATCCCGTCGTTCTCGCTGGTGCCGCTCTTCATGCTGTGGTTCGGCATCGGCAATTTGACCACGGTGCTAATCGTCTTCTACGCCGCAACATTTCCGATGCTGTTCAACACTTGGACCGGCGTTCGTTCTGTCAATCCATTGTGGTTGCGCGCGGCCGGCGCGATGGGCGCAGATGAGAGGCGGTTGTTTTGGAAAGTAATCGTTCCCGGCGCGTCGCCTTTCATTATCACCGGCATGCGACAAGCATTTTTACGCTCGTGGATCGCCGTGGTCGGCGCGGAAATGATCGCCGCCTCGGATTACGGCCTCGGCTGGGTGATCTTCGATTCCAAGGAATTCCTCCAGACCGATGTCATGATGGCATCACTCGTGGTCATCGGCTTCATCGGCTACGTGTTCGAACGTCTCGTGTTCGGCTCGATCGAGCGCGCCACTGTGTACCGTTGGGGTATGGTGCGGATGGCAAAGGGCTAGGGACCGGCATGCTTCCGATCGAAATCAGCGATGTCTCGCTCGTCTACGACACCCCTGGGGGAAAGGTGCCGGGCGTCAAGGACGTAAGTATTCGTATCGATGCCTCCGAGTTCGTCTGCATTGTCGGGCCGTCCGGCTGCGGCAAGTCGACGCTCCTGAACATCGTTGCCGGCTTCCTGGCGCCCGCCGTCGGCGAGATCCGCATTGGCGGCAAGGCCGTGACAGGTCACGGGATGGATCGCGGCGTCGTTTTCCAGGACTTCGCGCAGCTTTTCCCTTGGCGCACGGCGCTCGGCAACGTCACCTTCGGGCTGGAGATGAAGGGCGTGCCGAAGGCCGAGCGCGAGACAATCGCGCGCGAGCAATTGCGGCTGGTCAAGCTGGAGAAGTTCACCGCATCCTATCCGCATCATCTCTCCGGCGGCATGCAGCAGCGCGTCGCCATCGCCCGCGCGCTCGCCTACAATCCGGCGGTGCTGTTGATGGACGAGCCCTTTGCCGCGCTCGACGCGCTGACGCGCGACGACATGCAGCGCCTGCTCGCGGACGTGTGGCGGGAGACGCGCAAGACGGTGATCTACGTCACGCATAACGTCGCCGAGGCAGTCTATCTGGCCGACCGCGTCATTGTGATGTCGCCGCATCCGGGCACGGTAAAGGCCGACATCCGCATTCCGCTCGATCGCCCGCGCGATCCCCTGAGCGCTGATTTCCTCGAATGGCAGAAGATCCTGCTGCGCGAGCTCGGCCATGCTCCGGGCGGCGGCGACACGCACAAAAGCAACGGCAAGACAACGACATAAGGGAGGACATGATGACCAACACGGGACTGACGCGACGACAGACGCTGGTCGCGACCGGCGCCGGGATGCTGGCGGCCGGGCTCGGCCTGCGGCCGGCTCTGGCCGAGACCACGGTCAAGCAGGGCTACCAGACCAATATCTGGGGCATGCCGACCTACTACCTGCTGCACTCGGGCCACCTCGCCAAGCACGGCATCAAGGCGGAAGAATTTGCGGTGCCGTCCGGCAATCTTACCATGCAGCAGCAGGTGGCGCGCCAGGTGGACCTTGGCACCTATGCCGGCCCCTCTTTGATCATCGGCTACGAGAAGGGCGGTCTTATCGCCATCGCCAAGATCGAATATGTCGGCAAAACCGCGCGGGTGATGGGGCGAAAAGACCTCAACATGAAATCCGTCGCCGACCTGCGCGGCAAGAAGGTCGCCAACCAGACCGGCTCGTCGACCGGCAACATCTTCACCGACGAGATCGCCATCAAGGCCGGCTTGAAGAAAGGCGACTACCAGGAAGTGCGCATGAACGTGAACGACATGGTCGCGGCGATTGCGGCCAAGACCGTCGATGCAATGGTCAATGTCGAACCGTACAACGCCATTGCCGAAGCCGAAGGCCTGGCCAATCCGCTGGCGGACTTCTACTCCTTCGACAAGCTGCCGGTGTTCATGGCGGCGACGCCGGAGTTCTTGCAAAAAAACCCGGATGCAGTCGTCGCCTATCTCAAAGCCTGGCTCGACGTCGCCAAGGATTTCAAGGAGCAGCCGGACAAGGTCGCCGACACGATCTACTCCTTCTACACGTCGAAGGGTTACAAATTTTCGAAGGACACCTTCGGCAAGGCGCTGGCGCGCGTCGAGGTCGGTGTCGAGTGGCCGGCCGACCTCGAACCCTACATGCAGCATCATGCCGAGGTGCTGCTTCGCGCGAAAAAGATCAAAGCCATTCCGGACTGGAATAAGGCATTCCACAAGGACTTCCTGAAGAAGGCGATGGGCTGAGTTTTCGCGCTCTGCCCGCGGCCTCCCATCTCCTCTCCCCTCGCGAGCGCTTGCGAGCGGTGGGGGGCACTTTGAAATAGTCACGACAATACGATTGAAGCCCCTCACCCCCGTTTGCATCGCTACCGCGATCCAAACCGACCCTCCTCACCGCTTCGCGGGAGGAGGGTAAAAACTCGGAGACGCCAATGCCGGCCGCCACCAACCCGCTCAATGCGAGCGGCGAGCCCATCACCTGGAATTTCAAGCTACTTGCTCAGAATAATCTTGGCGGCTTCGGCGGCATGGGCGAGGGCATCGCGGTGCAGCTCGCCAAGGATGGCCGCCGCATCGCCTGGGTCGCGCATGAAAGCGCGCCGAAGAATTTCACCGGGGTTGACGTCACCGATCCGCGCAGCCCGAAAGTCATCGTGCAGACGGAGCTGCCGCAGGCCCACATGCGCTCGAATTCGCTCGACGTTTCCGGCGACTTCATGGCGGTCGCGTATCAGACGCAGAAGGTCGGGCAGAAGCCGGCCGGCCTCGAGCTGTTCGATATCTCGGTTCCGGAACGGCCGCGCTCGATCGCCTTCTTCGACTGCTCGGGCGAGCATTCGCGCGGCGTGCACCAGCTCTGGTTCTGTGACGGCGAGTACGTGCACATGGCGTCCGGCGCGCCGGACTTCAACCCGAGCCATCCCAATGACGACCAGTTCTACCGTTGCATCGACGTCCGCAACCCGGCGAAGCCGGTCGAGGTCGGCCGCTGGTGGATGCCGGGGACGTCGGCGACCGACAATGTCGCGCCGCCGCCGCGCCATCCGCTCGACAAGGGCTACCGCGCGCACAACACCAACGTCTATCCGCAGCGCGCCGACCGCCTCTATCTCTGCTACATCGACGGCGGCATGTTCGTGATGGACATCAAGGACAAAGCCAATCCGAAGGTCATTTCGCACTGGACCAATTCGCCGCCATATACAGGCTTCATGCACACCGCGGTGCCGCTGTTCGACCGCGGCCTGATGCTGGTGACCGACGAGTCGACCGAGAACAACGCTACCGACTGGCCGAAATTGATCTGGATGCTGGACGCGCGCGACGAAGAGCACCTGGTGCCGATCGCCACCTGCCCGTTGCCGCCGGTCGACGCCTATAAGGACCGCGGCGGCCGCTTCGGCGCGCACAACATCCACGAAAACACGCCGGTACCGACGTCCTTCCAATCGGACCAGCTCGTGTTCGGCACCTTCTTCAATGGCGGTTTGCGCGCCTACGACATCTCCAATCCCTACCAGCCGAAGGAAGTCGCGACGTTCGTGCCGCCGGCGCCCGCCGGCTCGCCGGTCGGGGCAGTGCAGCTCAACGACGTCTATGTCGATGAGCGCGGCATCGTCTATACGGTCGACCGCTTCTCAGGCGGGCTTTACACGCTGGAGATGGATTTCTGAAGTTTCTCCCTCTCCCCGCCCGCGGGCAGAGGTAAAGTAAGCGCCATGACCTCTCTTTTCTCCTCAGCGTCGGCGGGACCGTTCGGCCGGCGGCAGCGGCGCGAGCGGGGCGCGCGCATTCCGGTCACCGTGCTCACCGGTTTTCTCGGTGCCGGCAAGACGACGCTGCTCAACCGCTTCCTCGCGACGCCGGAGGGACGCGGCACCGCGGTCGTGATCAACGAATTCGGCGCCGCCGGCGTCGACGATGTGCTGGTGCGGGCGAGCGCCGACGAGACCGTGCTCATCGGCAATGGCTGCCTGTGCTGCGTGTCGCGCACCGACCTCCAGGAGACGCTGCGCAAGCTCGTTATTGATCGCGACCGCGGCGACGTGCCCGACTTTCGCCGGGTCGTCATCGAGACCAGCGGCCTGGCCGATCCGTCACCGATCCTCCAGACATTCGCCACCGATCGCGCGCTCGGCGACACGTTCCATGTCGAAGTGGTGATGACGGTGGCTGATGCCGCGACCGGCGCCGAGACGCTCGTATGGTCGTCCGAGGCGCGCAAGCAGACGATCCTCGCCGACCGGCTGGTGGTCAGCAAGACCGACATTGCCGGTGCGGCAGCAGGCGAGGCGCTGGCCGCGCGATTGCGCGCACTCAATCCGCGCGCCGAAATCGACGTTGCCGCGAACGGCGCGCTCGATCCGGCACGGCTGATTGAGCCGGCCGGCACGCAGCGCAATGCCTTCGTCGCTGAAGCGGCGCATTCAGACGGCATTGGCAGCTTCGTGCTCGCCTTCGAACACGCGATCGCCTGGCCCGTATTCGCGCGGGCGATGGATGTGCTCATCGCACTGCGCGGGTCGGACCTGCTGCGCGTCAAGGGCTTCCTTGCCGTCGCGGGCTGTCAGGGCCCGGTGCTGGTGCAATTCGTGCAGCACCTTTCGCCGCCACCGGTCGAACTCAATAGCTGGCCCGACGGCGAACGGCAGAGCCGCGTCGTGTTCATCACGCGCGGGATTGCGGAAGCGCGGGTGCGCGCGCTGTTTATGGCTGTCGCCGCGCTCGCTTAGGCGAGCCGCTTGATGCCTTTGCGTGCTTCTTCGATCACCGCCGGCACCACGGCGTCGTTGTTCGGCGCCATGATGTGGCAGCCCGCGACCTGGTGGATCTCGGCGAGCGCGGCAATGGTTTCGATGCAAATGCGCCGGCCCTCGGCGACCGGATCGCTCGCCTCTTCCATGCGCGTGACGAACGCGTCGGGAATGATCGTGCCGAACAGCTTTTCCTTCATCCAGCGCGCCGACTGCGGCGAGCGCAAGGGCGCGACGCCGACGATGAAGAACACCTTGCCGCCGAGGCCGCACACCTCCAGCGCGGCCAGATAGCGGCGCACGACCTGCGCGTCCATGCAGAACTGCGTCTGCACGAATTGCGCGCCCACCTCGATCTTGGCGGCGAGGCCGTTCGGCTCCCAACCTGACGGTGGATCGATCGGATTGTCGGCGCAGCCGAGGAAGAACTCCGGCTTGCCGCCGATCTTGCGGCCGGCGGGCAGTTCGCTCGCATCCCGCATGCCGCGCGCCGTCGCGAGCAGTTGCCGCGGATCGAGGTCGAACACCGGCTTGGCATCGGGCTGGTCGCCTGCCGAGGGGTCGTCGCCGCGCAGCACCAAGAGGTTGCGTATCCCTACGGCCGCGGCGCCGAGCAGATCGCTTTGCAAGGCGATACGATTGCGGTCGCGGCAGGTGAGCTGAAGGATGGGCTCGAGGCCGGCCTCGTTGAGCAGCGTCGCCGCGGTCAGCGCAGACAGGTGCGCGCGGGCCCCGGCGCCATCCGTCACGTTCACCGCATCGGCCAGCCCCTTGAGTGGCTGCGCCTTGGCCAACAGGTCGCTGCGATCGGCCGAGGCGGGTGGCGTGACTTCGGCAGTGAGAACGAAACGGCCTCGCGTGAGCTTGTCTTGCAGTGTTGCCATGCTCCTCCCGTGACAAAATTGTCTGGACCTGGCAAGCGCAAGAATGTGAGAAATGCCCATGCACGGCCTGCGAGGGCCGCATCTTAAACAGCCTGCACGAGATCGGCGATGATGCAGACATCACTGGAGGACGCGCTCACACCCATCACCGATGGCTGCATGCTCGTAGTGCCACGCGAGGTAGCGGGCGTGCCCATGGCGGCGACGCGCGCACTCGTTCGACGCGGCGTGACGAAGCTGCACCTCGTCGCGCTGCCCACCTCCAGCCTTCAGGCCGATCTGCTGATCGGCGCCGGCTGCGTCGGCACGCTGGAGACGAGTGCGGTCAGCCTCGGCGAATTCGGTCCGGCTCCGCGCTTCTCGGCCGGCGCCACCGGCGGCACCTTCACCATGAAGGACGCGACCTGCCCGGCACTGCACGCGGCGCTTCAGGCGTCGGAAAAAGGCGTGCCGTTCATGCCGCTGCGCGGACTGATCGGCTCCGACGTGCTGAAATATCGCGACGACTGGAAGGTCGTCGACAGCCCCTTCGGTAACAGCGACCCCATCGTTCTGTTGCCGGCAATCAAGCCGGACGTTGCGCTCTTCCACGCACCGATGGCCGACCGCTTCGGCAATGTGTGGATCGGACGCCAGCGCGAGCTCGCCACCATGGCGCACGCGGCCGAGAAGACGATCGTCACCGTCGAAAGACTGCATGACGGCGACCTGCTCGCCGATCCGATCCTTGCTGCCGGCACCCTGCCCGGCTTCTATGTCGAGCACATCGCGATCGCCGAGCGCGGGGCCTGGCCCTTGCCGCTGCCCGATCACTACAAGGCCGACATCGAGCACCTCGCGCTCTATGCCAAGATGGCGGCGACCGCAGAGGGCTTCGCGGAATATCTGGACGCGTATGTGTATGAGCGACGCGCCGCATAGCCGTGCCTTGTCGGAGAGGTTGACATGAGTCCGACCTTCCGTCCCGAAGAGCTCCTCGCCTCGGTCATCGCCGACCTGATCGGCGACGTACGCCATGTCGCCGTCGGCAATGCCTCGCCGATCCCGGCGACTGCGGCACTGCTCGCGCGCGAGCGCGGTCGGGTACAAGGCCTGGGGCGGCCCTACGTTTCGCTGCTCGGCAGCGCGAAGCATACATTCTGGACCGATGGTGGACGCGAACTGTTCGACTGTGCCGGGCAAGGCCGCATCGACGTGTTCTTTCTTTCCGGCGGACAGATCGATGGCCACGGCAACATCAACTTGGTCGAGATCGGCGAGCACGGCCATCCCAAGGTGCGCTTCCCCGGCTCTTTCGGTTCGGCCTATCTCTATTACGTCGTGCCGAAGGTGATTCTGTTCCGCACCGAGCATTCGCGGCGCACCTTGGTGCCGCAGGTCGATTTCATAAGCGCGCCGGGCGCAAGCGAGCCGGACGTGTTCCGCACGGGCGGCCCGATTGCGCTGGTGACGAACCGGTGCGTTTTCGGTTTCGCCGGCGGCCGCTTTCGCCTCGACAGCGTCCATCCGGACCACACGGTCGAAGAGGTGATTGAGAATACCGGCTTCGACTTCGACCGTCCCGCGCAGGTGCCGAACACGCCGGCGCCGTCGGCAGACACGTTGCGGCTGATGCGCGAGGCAGTGGCACCACAATTGGCCGATGTCTACCCGCAGTTTGCGCAAGCGGTGTTCGGCGTCGGCGCTTTCGCGAAGTGAAAGGCGCAAGCGCGCCAACCCGAGCCTCTTCCCTGAAGCGGCGGCCTGTGCCTACTCTCACCGCCGAAAAATCAACACGAGGAATGTCCGGTGCAAACTGTTGAAGCTGCGGTGATTGGCGTCGGGTGGGTGGGCGGCACACGCGCGGAAACGCTGGCGCGGACCGCGCTGGTTGACAAGCTCCATCTGTGCGACATCTGCCCGGACCGTCTGGCCGAAGTGAAGGCGCTGTACAAGCCGGCGACCGCGACACTCGATTACCAAGACATCATCGACAATCCGAACATCTCGGTCGTGTACATTTCGACCACGCCGGAATCGAACCATTATCCGATCTGCCGCGATTGCCTGAAGAACGGCAAGAACGTGATGCTGGAGAAGCCGATCGCGCTGGAACTGTGGGAAGCCGACGAACTCATCCATCTCGCAAAGCGCGCCGGCCTGAAATTCACCATTGGCTATTCGCAACGCTTCAATCCCAAGATTGCCTACGCCAAGAAGAAGATCGTCGATGGCACGCTCGGCAATGTGGTCTCGGTGCTGGTGAGCCGGCACCTGTCGCGCTCGCTCGGCAAGAAGATCGCGAGCCGCGTGCGGCTGTCGCCGGTGGTGATGGAATCAACGCACGACCTCGATTTCGTCATGTGGCTGCTCGAGCCCGCCAAGCCCGTGCGCGTCTATTCGCAAGGCGCCTATGGCTACATGCAGCCGGTCAACGGCTCGCACGACGTCATGTTCACCACCGTCAGCATGGACAACGGCGTCGTGGTGATGATCGGCGGCGGCTGGAATCTGCCGCCGAGCTATCCGAATTATTGCGCCACGTGGATCGAGATCACCGGCACCGAGGGCTCGCTGTTCATCGACGATACGCAGCGCGACAACTGGCTGAACACAGCGAAGGACGGCCAGACTTTTCCGATGTCGACGATGCCGGGCGAATGGGTCGACAACGTCTTCGCCGGTGGCATGGGACCTGAGACGATCCACTTCCTGGAGGCCTGCATCCGCGACACGCCGGTTATGGTGACGCCGGAATCGGCCCGGCGCGTGATGGAGACCTACAGCGCGGCCGACCTCTCGGCCGACCGCAACGAGCCGGTCGACCTGCCGCTGTCGAACGAGACGATTTCGGCCATCGCCGAGTTCAAGCAGAAGGTCCGCGCGGGAGTGAATTCGTGAAGAAAACGGCTAAAGGCATCGGCCTCGCCATCATCGGCGGCGGCCGCGTCGGGCTGTTCCGCGGCGAAGTGGCGGCGCGGCATCCGGCGGTCGAATGGATCGGGCTCGCCGAAAAGAACCCGAACCGCGCCGGCGAGGTCGGCC
>DATCFB010000258.1:0-3081 GCA_036509755.1 Pseudolabrys sp.
CAGACCGACGACGCGCTTCTCGGCGTCGAGATAGTCGGCCATCAGCCGCCAGGCGATCCACAGCGTGGCGACCGGCATGAGCATCGCCAGCGCGTAATAGGACCATTCCGCGAGCGGAAAGACCGCGAACCAGCCGGCGGCGAGCCAGGCGGCGAGCGGCGGGTGCTTGAGATAGCCGAGCGCCAGGTCGCGCGACCAGGCCACGATCTCGGTCATGTCCGCGTGCAGGCCTTGCGGCGCCTTGGCCATGGTGCCGTAGGCGGTCCACACGACCCAGTAGAGGACGAGCAGGATCAGCACGGTGCGCTCGCGCCGGGCCGGATCGATCAGCGCGGCGCGCAGGCGGGCGAGACGGTTCGAGGGACCGATGGCCATCGCAGGGCTATGGCATGGGGGAACTGGATTCGTCCAATGACGCTCCCGTCGTCTTGAAGTGCCCGCGCGCGGGCCTCGAAGGACCTGTGAGTCGTCATCAAGACCGAGTCCCTTCGAGGGCCGCTTCGCGGCCTCCTCAGGGTGACGGGATAGTCCGCGCGAGCACCTCAAGACGACGGAATAGGCTGCTTGTGGACCCCCGATGGGGGTGTTATCTCGCCCGCCATGACGTCCGTTCCCATCGAAAACATCCGCAATTTCTCCATTGTCGCGCACATCGATCATGGCAAGTCGACGCTCGCCGACCGGCTGATCCAGCTCACCGGCGGCCTCGACGCGCGCGAGATGGCGGGCCGGGAGCAGGTGCTCGATTCGATGGACATCGAGCGCGAGCGCGGCATCACCATCAAGGCGCAGACCGTGCGCCTGAACTACCGCGCCAAGGACGGCAAGGATTACGTCCTCAACCTGATCGACACGCCCGGCCACGTCGACTTCGCCTATGAGGTCAACCGCTCGCTCGCCGCGTGCGAGGGCTCACTCCTCGTGGTCGATGCCTCGCAAGGCGTCGAGGCGCAGACGCTCGCCAACGTCTATCACGCGCTCGATGCCGGCCACGAGATCGTGCCGGTGCTGAACAAGGTCGATCTGCCCGCGGCCGAGCCGGACAAGATCAAGCAGCAGATCGAAGACGTCATCGGCCTCGATGCCTCGGACGCCATCATGATCTCGGCCAAGACCGGGCTCGGCGTTCCGGACGTGCTCGAAGCGATCGTCACGCGGCTGCCGCCGCCGAAGGGCGATCCCGCCAAGCCGCTCAAGGCGCTGCTGGTCGATAGCTGGTACGACGCTTACCTGGGCGTCGTCGTGCTGGTGCGCATCGTCGACGGCGTGCTGCGCAAGGGCCAGCGCATTCGCATGATCGGCATCGACGCGGCTTACGAAGTCGACCGCACCGGCGTGTTCACGCCCAAGCTCAGCATCGTCGACGAGCTGGGGCCCGGCGAGATCGGCATGCTCACCGCCTCGATCAAGCAGGTGGCCGACGCGCGCGTCGGCGACACCATCACTGACGAGCGCAATCCGGTCGACGAGCCGCTGCCCGGCTTCCAGCCGGCGATCCCGGTGGTGTTCTGCGGCCTGTTTCCGGTCGACGCCGCGCAGTTCGAAGACTTGCGCGCGGCCATGGGCAAGCTGCGGCTCAACGACGCCAGTTTTTCCTACGAGATGGAAACCTCCGCCGCGCTCGGCTTCGGTTTCCGCTGCGGCTTCCTGGGGCTCCTGCATCTCGAAATCATCCAGGAACGGCTGGAGCGCGAGTTCAATCTTGACCTGATCGCGACGGCGCCGTCGGTCATCTACAAGATGAACCTGCGTGACGGCACGCAGATCGAGATTCACAACCCGGTCGACATGCCGGACGTGATGAAGATCCTCTCCATCGAAGAGCCGTGGATCGAGGCGACGATCCTGACCCCCGACGACTATCTCGGCGCGGTGTTGAAGCTGTGCCAGGACCGCCGCGGCACGCAGAAGGAGCTCACCTATGTGGGCGCCCGCGCGATGGTGAAATACGACCTGCCGCTCAACGAAGTGGTGTTCGACTTCTACGACCGGCTGAAGTCGGTGTCGAAGGGCTACGCCTCGTTCGACTATCACCTCACCGATTATCGCGAGGCCGATCTCGTCAAGATGTCGATCCTCGTCAATGACGAGCCGGTCGACGCGCTGTCGATGCTGGTGCATCGCACCCGCGCCGAAACGCGCGGCCGCGGCATGGTCGAGAAGCTGAAAGAACTGATCCCGCCGCACATGTTCCAGGTGCCGATCCAGGCCGCGATCGGCGGCAAGATCATCGCCCGCGAAACCGTGCGCGCGCTGCGCAAGGACGTGACGGCCAAATGCTACGGCGGCGACGCCACCCGCAAACGCAAGCTCTTGGACAAACAGAAAAAGGGCAAAAAGAAAATGCGGCAGTTCGGCAAGGTCGACATCCCGCAGGAAGCGTTCATTGCCGCGCTGAAGGTGGATGTGTGAGGGCGCCTCGTGCTTGCGCGCGACCGAGCACGCGAGGACGGACCGGGCGCCGCCTTCATTGCTATCTCGCGGGCACTATGTCAAAAATCGACAGGGGCGCTAACGCCCGCGCAAGATCATATGATCGAGCGTAAACCCCTGCAGTTCACAAAGCACGCTCAAGACGCTTTTGAAGAACGTGAATTAAATCAAGGCTGGATCGACAGGACCGCAAGGGAGCCTGAATGGTCTCTTCCTGACCCGCGACGAGTCGGCGTGGAGCGCAGGTTTAGGTCGATTCCAGAGTTTGGCGGGCGCATTCTGCGCGTCGCCTGCATTGAAACTGCGGACGAAATTCGTATTCTAACGGTGTTCTTCGACCGGAACGCACGGAAGCCGTCATGACCCCGACGATCAAATATCGGCCTGAGGATAATGCGGCCTACATCCGGTTATCGCAGGAAAAGATCATTGAGAGCGCTGAAGTTTCTCCGGACATCGTATTCGATTACGATGCCGAAGGTCGGATCGTCGGCATCGAAGTCCTCGATGCAAAGGCACACCTTTCACCCGCGCTTCTGACCGAGGCGGCGTAAATCAAGCGCGGCGCAGGAAGCGCCGCGCGCCCGGCGTAAGGACGTCCCCGCCAAGTGCTACGGCGGCGACGCGCAAACGCAAGCTGCTCGACAA